>JALRBB010000493.1 GCA_023257915.1 Quisquiliibacterium sp.
GGCAAAAAGCCCCACGCGGCGTTGTTCGGCCAACCAGTCAAGCCCGGATTGGCCCGGCATGACGTTATCGAGCAGAACGAGATCGAAGGTACGTTGATCCAGCAGGCGCGAGGCTTCTTCGGCGCTGGCTGCTTCCTCGACGCGTTTGCAACGGGACTGGAGCGTGCGGACAAGGAAGTTGCGGATGCCGGGCTCGTCATCGACCACCAGCACGGAAACATGCTGGAGAACTGCATCGATTTCGCCCGGTGCGCCGCCCGGAGCGTCCTGCCCAGGAACTGGCATTTCCGCATTCGGCCTTTCGTTAATCAAGACGGACGTTGCCCGCGCTCGATGTCCGTTCTGCGGCGGAAAAGCCGATATGGTCAAGTCCGAGATCGGTCACGACCGCGATCAGGATAGCCGCGAGAAAAGCGAGATACATGCTTTTCATGGTTCATTCCCCATTCTTGAGATGTGGGAGAAGGCGCATTGCGCCTCACTCCGCGGGGGTTGCTTTATGATGGTCGTGCGCTTTTTCGCCGGTGACTTCTTCATACCAGAGGCCGTGGTGCTCTTTCGCCCACTGCACTTCCACCTCACCCGAGCCCATAGCATCAAAGGCACCCTCCATGCCCACCGAACCGATGTAGATATGGGCGATGATGATGGCCATGAAGACGAAGGCGATGATGCCGTGCCAGAGCTGCGAGAGCTGCATCTCGGCGTAGGTGCTGAGATCGGTGCTCAATTCGCCGAGGCCGATGGCTTGCGGAATGCCCAGCGCGTTCAGCTTGCCGAAGGTCGGGCCGAAGAGGTGGAACTGGAAGGGGAAAAGCAGCGAGAGGCCAGAAACCGAGATCGACACGCCGAGAAGCACCACCGACCAGAAGATCAGCTTCTGGCCCGCATTGAACTTCTTCGCAGGTGGGTGAACACCTTTCGAGAAGAGCCCGCCACCTACGGCGATCCACTTCAGGTCATGCTTGTTGGGGATGTTGTGCGCGATCCAGAAGACCGTGACGAGAGCGAGGCCCAGCATGAATGGCGATGCTAGGTTGTTGTGCGCCCATTTGCCCGCGATCATCATCGGTGCGAAGGCTTCGTGTCCCAGTAACGGGATAATGGCGATGCGCCCGAAAAGGAGCATCAGCCCCGTTAAGCCAAGGACGATAAAGGAGCCTGCGAGCATCCAATGACCGAAACGTTCAAGGGCGGAGAAGCGGGTGATGGTCATACCTGTCTTATCGCCGTCGATCATGATGCGGCCACGAAGCAGGTAGAACACGGCCAAGAGGCCGATCATCCCCAAGATCAGCCAGCCACCATAGGTCCGCATGGGGCCAGCGCGGAATTCGAGCCATTTCATACCGCCATCCTGCATCAGGGTGGTCGCGGCAGGGCTGCGCGAAGAGGAATTCACATCCGCTTTGTCGAAGCGGATGGACCGCCACATATCGGAATCCGACACGCCGCCCAGAGTACCGAGTTGATCGGCAATGCTTTTCGCGGCCTCGGGATTGCCGAGGTTTTCGCTGCGGAAGCTGTTGTCGACTTTCAGCTTGTTCTGGCGCGCGAGAATATCTTCGAGGGTTTGCGCCCCCCCGGTGGCACTACGATCAGCGGCGGGAGCATCTTCCGCCGAGGCCGTGACGGGCGCGAAGGACATTGCAAGAAGCAAGACCGGCAGGAGGAGGAGGAGCTTTTTCAAGGGCATCGCTTTCACCGAATGGTCGCGTTTGGATCGTGATCGTTAATGGAGTCCATGGCGCTCCCTTAAAGGAGCGCCATGACTTAAGTTTTCAAGCTCTGGCGAGGTAAGGCTCAGTTAGCCTTTTGCTCGTAAGCCGTGCCCCAGCCCCAAGCGCCGGAGCCAAAGCCACGGGCCACCACGCGTTCGCGGTAGATGGCCGAGACCACATCGCCGTCACCTGCCAGAAGCGCCTTGGTCGAGCACATTTCAGCGCAGGCCGGCAACTTGCCCTCGGCAAGGCGATTGCGGCCGTACTTCTTGAACTCGGCTTCGCTTCCGTCCTTCTCAGGACCACCAGCACAGAACGTGCACTTGTCCATCTTACCGCGCATGCCGAAGGCGCCTGCCTGCGGAAACTGCGGCGCGCCGAACGGACATGCATACAGGCAGTAACCACATCCGATGCACAGATCCTTATCGTGCAGAACCACACCTTCGTCGGTGCGATAAAAGCAATCGACCGGACAGACAGCCATACAGGGTGCATCCGAGCAGTGCATGCATGCAACCGAGATCGAGCGCTCGCCAGGCACGCCGTCGTTGATCGTGACGACACGCCGACGATTCACACCCCAGGGCACCTCGTGCTCCTGTTTGCAGGCGGTGACGCAACCGTTGCACTCGATGCAGCGCTCGGCGTCGCAAAGAAACTTCATTCGGGCCATTGATATTCTCCTAGTCGCGCAAGCGGCTTCAGGCCGTGAACTTTTCGATCTGGCACAGCGTGGTCTTGCTTTCCTGCATGTTGGTGACCACGTCATAGCCATAGGTGGTAGCGGTGTTGACCGCTTCGCCCCTGACGATCGGAGCCGCGCCGTCCGGGTAGTACTCCTTTAAATCCTTGCCCTGCCACCAGCCGGAGAAGTGGAACGGCATGAAGGCATGATCAGCCGCCACGCGCTCGGTGACCATCGCCTTGGCCTTCAGTCGAGCGCCTGTTGGCGACTTCACCCAGACCTGATCTCCGTCGCGAATGCCGCGATCATTGGCCGCGCGCGGATTGATTTCGACGAAGTTCTCCTGCTGCAACTCGGCCAGCCACGGATTCGAGCGAGTCTCCTCACCGCCTCCCTCGTACTCGACGAGGCGTCCAGAGGTCAGCACGATCGGGAACTTCTCGTGAACCTTGTCAGCGACGTTCTTGTCCTGCAATGTCTTGTACAAGACTGGCAGACGCCAGTGCGACTTCTTGTCCGGGTGTGTCGGGTACTTGGCAATCAGGTCCGGACGGTTGCCATACAGCGGCTCACGGTGTTGCGGAATCGGATCCGGGAAATTCCAGACGATTGCACGCGCCTTTGCGTTACCAAAAGGATGGCAGCCATGCTTCATGGACACACGCTGGATGCCGCCAGACAGGTCAGTCTTCCAGTTCTTACCCTCAGCAGCCGCTTTTTCCGCATCTGTGAGATCGTCCCACCAGCCGAGCTTCTTGAGCAGCACATGATCAAACTCGGGATAACCGGTCTTGATCTCGGCGCCAACAGAATGCGAGCCTTCGCCTGCCAGCAGCGAAACACCATCCTTCTCGACACCGAAGCGGGCGCGGAAATTGCCACCGCCGTCCATCACGTGACGTGAGGTGTCGTAAAGATTCGGCGAGCCCGGATGCTTGAGCTCCGGCGTACCGAAACACGGCCAGGGCAAACCGAAATAGTCACCATCGCAAGGCCCGCCCTTAGCACGCAAGGTCTTGATATCGAAAGTGTTCATGTGCTTCATGTGAAGCTTCAGGCGCTCGGGCGACTGACCGGTGTAGCCGATCGTCCAGACACCACGATTGACCTCACGCAGAATCGACTCGATTTCCGGCTCTTTCCAGTCGAGGCCATGCTTCTTGACCGGGATCATCTTGTAGTTCTTGCTGAGCTCAGCACCAAAACCAAGGCGATCCGCGAAGGCTTGCATGATCGTGTGATCAGGCATTGACTCGAACAACGGGTCGATAACCTTCTCGCGCCACTGCAGTGAGCGATTTGATGCGGTACAGGAGCCCTGAGTCTCAAACTGTGTCGCAGCCGGCAGCAAATAGACCGCACGATTCGGATTCAGATCCTTCGGATCACCGGGCATCGCAGCCATCGCAGCAGTCGCCGACGGGTACGGATCGATAACAACCAGCAGATCGAGCTTGTCGAGCGCCCGTTTCATGTCAAGGCCGCGCGTCTGCGAGTTTGGCGCATGCCCCCAAAAGACCAGGCCTTTGACGTTATTTTCCTGAGCGATCAGATCCTTATTCTCAAGGACCGCGTCGACCCAGCGGGACACCGTGGTCCCTGCCTTGGTCATCATGTCTTTCGAGTAGCGACCCTTGATCCAGTTGAAGTCGACACCCCAGACCGCAGCGAAATGTTTCCAGGCGCCCTCGGCCAACCCGTAGTAGCCGGGCAGCGAATCCGGCATCGGACCGATGTCGGTTGCGCCCTGCACATTGTCGTGCCCGCGGAAAATGTTTGCGCCGCCGCCCGAGACACCAACGTTGCCAAGCGCAAGCTGCAGAATGCATGAGGCGCGGGTCATTGCGTTTCCGATCGTGTGCTGGGTCTGTCCCATGCACCAGACGATCGTTGAAGGCCGGTTTTTCGCCATCATCTCGGCGACACGATACATCTGTGCCTCCGGCACTCCGCAGGCCTCCTCGACCTTGTCCGGTGTCCACTTAGCCATGATGTCCTCTCGGACTTTCTCCATGCCATAGACCCGGTCATTGATGTACTTCTTGTCTTCCCAGCCGTTCTTGAAGATGTGATAAACGAGACCGAACAGGAACGGAATATCGGTGCCAGACCGGATGCGCACGTATTCGTCAGCCTTGGCCGCAGTCCGGGTGAAGCGAGGATCGACCACGATCAGCTTGGCACCGGTCTCCTTGGCATGCAGCATGTGCAACATCGAGACCGGGTGCGCCTCGGCGGCGTTCGAACCGATGTACAACGCACACTTGGTGTTCTGCATGTCGTTGTACGAATTCGTCATCGCCCCATAGCCCCAGGTGTTCGCAACACCTGCAACCGTGGTCGAATGGCAGATCCGCGCCTGGTGATCGGTATTGTTCGTGCCGAAGAACGACACGAACTTCTTCATCAGGTAAGCCTGCTCGTTGTTGTGCTTGGACGAGCCGACCCAAAAAGTCGCATCAGGTCCGGATGTCTTTCGAATCTCATCGAGCTTGCCGCAGACTTCATCGAGTGCCTGCTTCCAGGAGATGCGCTGGTATTTACCGTTAACCAGCTTCATCGGGGTCTTCAGGCGATGCTCGCCATGACCGTGCTCACGGACAGAAGCCCCTTTGGCACAGTGCGCCCCCATGTTGATCGGAGAGTCAAACACAGGCTCCTGACGTACCCAAACGCCATTCTCAACGATGGCGTCAACCGCGCAACCCACCGAACAGTGGGTGCAGACAGTACGCTTGACTTCGATCGAAGTACCCTGTTGTGCCTCAGCGCGCTCGATGCCACCAAACGACAGACCGGCCACCGCCGCACTCGCGCCTACACCCACACCGGAGCGCTTGAGAAAGGCTCGACGGTCCATGGTTGCGGAAAGTGCTGACCGAACGCCACGGGCCATGCTGGCGGTCAGGCCTCCAGAAACCGGCGCCACGCCGGTCTTGCGTTGCAGATGCATGCTCTTCTCCCGGCTCAGACCAGCGTGGTCCGGTAATAACTACGCACATGGTCGGTGACGTGATAGCCACCACCCTTACCCTTCGTATCAGGCTTGGCCGCGAGCTTCGAACCAGTCTCGCCAAAGCCTTTTCCCGTAACAACTACCGCGCCGGCAACACCGGCAGAGCCGGCACCGATCAAAAAGCTACGCCGCCCCGGGCTGGATTTCTTGTCATTCATCGACCTGCTCCTTGTCCCTCGAAGGTTGACAATCGGACGAAATAGACCTGATCCGATCAGAAAACGTGAAAACACTACACCAGAAAATCGAACGCTTGACGTTCGATTG
>JALRBB010000438.1 GCA_023257915.1 Quisquiliibacterium sp.
AGTTGGGTTGCCGACGAGAATCACTTCGAGGCACTGATCAACGAACGCCTGGCAGATTCGACCAGTGGACCAGTCTTTCTGTGCGCCCGCACCGACAGTCAGCCACCGGCCGGGGTCACCGACCGGGATCCGACGAAGATCCGGCGTCAGTTTATGGATGCGATGACGCTTGCGGTGAAGACGTCTGCCTGAGTGCTCGATCGGCACAGCCGGCATCAGTCATGCCGGCTATGGACTGCCGTGCGTTCAGCGACCCGCCGCTCCTGCCACATTGATTGCGTCGAGCGCCGTACGCACCCGGCGCGACAGCGGATGCCAGAACCCCAACCGGCGCTGTGTCATGAACACACCGGCCTCATTGCGCGACGGATTGATCCACCACTTGCTGCCAGCCGCCCCGCCCCACCAGAACTCGCCCGCTCGATAGGCGGCGTCGCCGGGCACATCGCCGATCGCGATCGCGCCGGCCAGGCCGTGACCGCAGCCGGTGTAGGGCCCGGTGTTCGTAAAGCCAATCCCCTGACCGGCAGGAAGATGGTTCTGCATCATCATCGCGAGCGTCTCCGCCCGTAGCAGCGTCGGCCCACCCGGAATCAACGCACGTACCAGTGCCACCCAGTCACCAAGCGTCGACACCAGTCCGCCGCCACCCGAGACACGCGGCATCGGCTTCAGATAAGCGCCTGGATAGGGTTCCTGGTCGATGCGGCTCAGCCCCGGCTTCCAGGGCTCGGTCTCGCTCGCCCCCGCGTAGAAGGCCACAAACCGCGGTACCGCACCCGGCGGCACGACGAAGCCGGTATCGGCCATGTCCAGCGGCTCGAATACCCGACGCGACATGACCCGGTCGATACGCTCGCCCTCAATGACCTCGATCACCCGCGACAGCATGTCGGTGGCGACCGAGGAATACTCCCATCCGGTGCCGGGCTGAAACATCAAGGGAATCTTCACCAGCACGTCGATCATCTGCTCGAGCGTCTTCTCGGCGCTGCGCACGCCATAGGCGGTATAGGCCGCGTACAGCGGAGAACCGTTGTCGAACAGGCCCAGCGTGAAGCCGGCGCTGTGCGTGAGCAGATGCCGGATCGTGATCGGGTTGCGCTGCGCTTCGGTTTGCTCGATCGAGCTTGCGCCCGCACGCAGCACCTGCAGGTTCTGCACCTGCGGCAGGTAACGAGCGACCGGGTCATCCAGGCCCAGCTTTCCCGACTCGATCAGTTGCAAGGCACACACCGAGCTCACCAGCTTGGTGTTCGAGAAGATCCGGAAAATGTGATCGGTGCGCAGCGCGGTGCGTGCCTCGATATCGGCCCAGCCGACGCACTGCACGTCGACCAGTTCGCGCCCTTGCAGCAGCGCCCAGGAGGCCCCCGGAATGATCTGTTCGTCGACCATCTGCCGGACCGCGTTGCGCAGCGGGCTGGTGTCGAGAGTGTTTGGCTTGAGGCTCAAATCCGGCATGACGGTCTCACGGTTAACTGCGGGCGAGCCGTCACTCTAAACGGATGCGCCCGCCGATGCAGCCGCTTGCACGCGCCGGGCTGCAGCGATTTCCGCTTCCTCGAAATGCGTCCATCAAAACAAAACGCCGCGCATCTGCTGCGAGATGCACGGCGCCACCGGCAGCATGGGTGCGGGACGGCTAAGCGCCCCGCCCCGCGCCATCAGTTAAAGCGGATGTATTCAAAGTCAACCGGCTGACGGTTGATGCCAACCACCGGCGGAGCGATCCAGTTGGCAAACATGCCCGGCTCCACCACCCGGCCCATCAGCGAGGCCACATAGGCGCGATCGGTGTCGGTCGGCAGCCACTGATCGATATTGCCGGCCCACTCGGCCTCGGACACCACGCGGCCGTCCGGCGAGACCTTCACGCCGGCCAGCGTGCCGATGTTGCGATGAAACGCCTTGTGCGGCACCTTCAGACGGAACGGAATCCCGGCCTTCTCGATCACCTTGTTCCAGCGCTCCACGCCGCCGATCGAATCCTTGATGTAGTCGTCGCGTAGCACCTCGTTGAGCGCGTTGAGCATCGGCACCTCGCGCTCGACCAACTGACCGCCACTCACGCCCAGCACCTTGTAGGTTTGGCCCTTGAGCACATGATCGTCGTTGCGCTTGCCTTCCTCGTAGCGGCCCTTCAGCCCCGAACTGTAGAAGATCGCCGCGTTGCTGGACTCGTCGGCACCGAACAGGTCGATCGTCACGCTGTAGTGA
>JALRBB010000541.1 GCA_023257915.1 Quisquiliibacterium sp.
GTAACCAAGCGAACGTTGGCTCGCTCACCATTCTCATCAAAGCGCACAGGGCCCACAATCGTCTGCATTTCGTTTTTACGGAAATAGTCAGCCAGCTTGCGGTCGTCAATGCTCTTCGTCGCGTTGATGGCCTGCTCCAACATCTCACCGATCGCATAGTTGAAGGGCGGCAAGTAGTAGCCCAACTCGTCAATGTTCTCTGCCTTCGCGCGAGGCGTGTAGCGCTTCAAGAACGCCTCAACCCCAGGCAACGGCATGCCAGGCACATACACGTGGTAGTTGGTGATACCGTTCAACTTGCTGCCCAAGTTCACTGCAATCGGTGTGAATTGCAGACCCACCATGGCACCACCGACGATCTTCACCTGCGAGCCCAAGCCAATTTCGCCAATCGAGTTCACGATTGCAGCGGAAGCACCGGGGTAGGACGCGATAAAGACGATCTCAGCTTTAGAAGCGCGAATGGCACGAACCAATGAGGAAAAGTCTTTGGTGGTCGGTGGATAGTTCTGGTCGTAAACCACATCCAAGCCTAAATTCTTGAAGTAAGGCCGCGCACCATCCGCCAAGTTTTGCGCGAATTCACCGTCTTCCGCCAAGATCGCTACGGTTTTCGCACCGGAGGCCTTGCCCGCTTCCATGAAGCCCTTGGCCCATCCCTCAGCGGTGTTCCAAGGCGCATTGTTAAACCACATGTCGTGCTTGGTCTTGGCGTTGACTTGGAACGAGAAGTTACCCATCAACAGCTTTTGACGTTGCTTAACTCTCTAACGCTCGGGGTATCGGCTGCATTACTGTGCGTGGTCTTCGGAGTCCCGATGGCCTGGGCGCTATCCCGGACCGACATGCCCGCCAAGGGCCTGGTCTGGGTCAGCATCCTGGGCACCTTCATCATCCCGCCGTATCTCGGGGCGGTCGGCTGGATCCTGCTCGCCGGTCCCAACGCCGGGTGGCTGAACCGGGTGATTGTCGAGTTGTTTGGCGTCGAGGCCGGGCCGTTCAATATCTACAGCATGACCGGCCTGGTCATCGTCGTTGCCTGTTACAGCTTTCCGTACGTTTTCGTGTTCACGAAGTCGGCGCTCGACCTGGTGTCGTCCGAGATGGAGGATGCCGCCAGCGTGCTCGGCGCGAGCAACCTGCGCACCACGCTGTCGATCACGCTGCCACTCGCGCTGCCGGCGATTCTCGGCGCGTTCATCCTGGTCTTTCTCGAGGCGATTGCATTGTTCGGCTCGCCGGCCCTGCTCGCCCTGCCCGGGCGTTTTCATGTGGTCACCACGCAGCTCTGGCAGTTTTTTGAGCACCCGCCGCGGGTCGGCGTGGCGTCGGCCTATGCGATGCCGCTGCTGCTGATCACGGTGATGCTGTACTGGTTGCAGCGCAAGATCACACATCGCAAGGGCTATGTTGCTTTGACCGGCAAGGGGGGTGAACGCCGGCCGATTCCGCTGGGCAAGTGGAAGTGGGTCGTGCTTGGCTATTGCCTTGCGGTGTGCACCTTGTCGTTCTTCATGCCGATGACGGTCATTTTGCAGGCGGCGCTGTCCAAGGCCTGGGGGCGCGGCTTTTCTCTGGACAACTTCACGCTGCAGAACCTGTATTTCACGATTTTCGAGAACAACCTGACGCAGACCGCGACGCTGAACACCTTCCTGTACGCGGGCTCGGCCTCGGTGATCGCGATTGCGCTGGCGCTGTGCATTTCGTATGTGGTCAATCGCAACCTTGTCGGGCCGCGCATTGGCGGTGTGCTGTCGTTCCTGACGATGGCGCCGTTCGTGATTCCTGGCATCGTGCTGGCGATCGGTTTTTACGCCGCCTACACGCGGCCACCGCTGGTGCTTTACGGCACCGGCTGGATCCTGATCTTCGCGTTCGCCACCCGTTTTCTGCCGATCGCATTTACCAACAGCAATGCGGCGATTCGCAGCATCAATCCAGAGCTCGAGGATGCAGTGCGCACGCTTGGCGGTACGCGCTTTACCGCGATCCGCAGCGTCGTCGCTCCCTTGCTCAAACGTAGCCTGGCCGGGGCGTTCATCCTGGTGTTCATTCCGGCGACCCGGGAGCTGAGCGCTGCGATCTTCCTGTATTCGATCAACACGCAGGTGCTGTCGGTGCTGCTGTTCGACAAGAGTGACGAAGGCAACTTCGAGATGCTGGCGTCGATCGGTCTGGTGCTGGTGCTGATCACGGTTGCGCTGATCCTGATCGGCTTCAGGCTGATGGGGCGCGACTTCATGTTGCGCAGGACCTCAAGCTGATGACGCAATCGCCGACAACGCAGAACCCCTGGGCAAAGCCACGGAGAACTTTCGTATGAGCAAGCTGGTGCTGCGCAATATCTCGCGCACCTTCGGCAGCTTCACCGCCGTCGACGACCTGAACCTGACGCTTAATGAGGGCGAACTGGTCTCGCTGCTGGGCCCATCGGGCTGCGGCAAGACCAC
>JALRBB010000547.1 GCA_023257915.1 Quisquiliibacterium sp.
GCAATCGACATCCTGTCCGAGATGCGTCGTCGCGGGTTGAGCGCGCTGGGTAGCGTGCGCTTGTTCTACATGGCTGGCGCACCGATTCCGCGCGAGGTTGCGCAGTCCTTCCTGTCGATGGGCATCATGCCGCAAAACATCTACGGGATGACCGAGAACGGCTCGCACCAGTACACCCGCCCGGATGACGAAGCGGCGACGATCGTCGCAACCTGCGGGCGTCCTGCAGACGGATTCGAGTGCGCGATTTTCGATGCCGAAACTGTCGATGTTCAGCTCCAGCCCGGGCAGGTCGGCGAGATCGCCACCCGCGGACCGTTGCTGATGCTCGGCTACTACGACAACCAGGCGGCCACCGAGGATTCATTCAATCGCGATGGCTGGTTCCTGTCCGGTGACCTGGGCATGCTCGACACGCACGGTAATCTGCATTTCGTTGGTCGTAAAAAGGACCTGATCATCCGGGGCGGTCACAACATTCATCCGGCGCGCATCGAAGATCTCGCGCACCGGCACCCGGCGGTGCTCAAGGCCGCCGTGTTTGGCGTTCCCGATGAGCGGCTTGGCGAGAAGGTCTGCCTGTCGGTGGTTCTGCGTCCGGGCGAGCAGCTTGATCCGCAAGTGCTGCTTGCGCATCTGTACGACGCGGGGCTGTCCAAGTACGACATGCCCGAATACTTTGTGCGCCTTGAGGCCTTTCCGCTGACCGCCAGTGGCAAGATCCTGAAGCGCGAACTGCTCGAGTGGGTCAGGGCCGGACGGCTGGAGCCGGAGCCGGTGCGCTGGCGTGCTCGCGAGGCCTGAACACAGGATGTCAGATGGCAATTGAACTTTCACGGCACGAAGAATTCGCGCTGATCCGCCTGAACCGGCCGCAGGCTCTGAACGCGTTGTCGTTCTCGCTGCTGCGCGACCTGGGCGCGGCGCTTGACGAGGTCGCGGCCTCGGATGCGCGTGCGCTGCTGATCACCGGTACCGGCGACAAGGCATTTTGCGCCGGCGCCGACATCAAGGAGCTCACCGAGCGCTCGCTGGTCGCCCAAAAACGTGGCGCCGAGCTTGGCCAGGCAGTCATGGCTCGCCTGGATCGCTTGCCAATCGCCTCAGTGGCCATCATCAACGGCTATGCCTTCGGCGGCGGGCTTGAACTCGCCATGGCTTGCACCTTCCGGCTGGCGACGCCGCGCGCGAAGGTCGGCTTGCCTGAAATCAAGCTTGGGCTGATTCCTGGCTATGGCGGCACACAACGCCTGCCGCGCCTGGTGGGTGAGGCACGTGCGCTCGAGATGGTGATGACCGGCAAGACGGTTGATGCGCAGACCGCCTTGCAGTGGGGGCTGGTCAATCGCATCCTGGACGGTGATCCGCTCGAGCAGGCGCTGGCCTTTACGCGTGAGTTCAGCCATCACAGCTTGCCGGTGCTGGGTTTTGCGCGTGACGCGGTGCGCCGTGCGCTCGACACGCCGCTGCATGAAGGCTTGAAGATCGAAGCGGACTTGTCGACGCTGGCCTATCGCACCGAGGATGCCAACGAGGGCATGGCCGCCTTCATGGAAAAGCGCGCTGCGCGCTTCGGAGACCGCTGATGAGCGTGCGCGTCGTCGCCGTGACCGGCGCGAGCCGGGGGATTGGTGCTGCAATTGCGCTGGAGCTCGCGCGCCGCGGCTTTGTCGTCGGTTGCCTGAGTCGCAAGGGGCAGGGCATTGAAACGGTTGATGTGCCCGAGGCCTTGCGCGCGCAAATGGAGTGCATCGCTTGTGATGTCGATGACGAACGCTCGATTGCGGACGCCTTCGCGCAACTCGTGCAGCACCGCGGTCGCATCGACGCCCTGGTCAACAATGCCGGTATTCATCGCACAGCGCGCTCGTCCGAGATGGCTGTCGAGGATTACGACTCCGTGATGAACACCAATGCCCGCGCGGTATTCGTCGCCTGCCGCGAGGTCTACCGACACCTGGCAACCAACGGTGGCATGATCATCAACATTGGTTCGTTCTTCGACAAGATGGGCGTCAAGGGCAATCTCGCCTACTGCGCCTCGAAGGCGGCAGTCGGTGCGATCACCCGTTGTCTGGCGGTCGAGTGGGCGTCCAGGAACATCCGGGTGCTGGATGTCGCGCCCGGCTACATCGAGACCGAACTGAACGCCGATGCCATGCAGGGATCGCTGCGCGACTTCCTGCAGGCGCGGATCCCGGGTAAGCGACCCGGCCGTCCGGACGAGGTGGCGCGCCTGGTCGGTGCGCTGATCGCCGAGGACATTCCGTTTCTGACTGGCGAAACCCTCTACATCGACGGCGCACAGGCGATCGCTCACTGAGCCACTGGCGCAAGGAATCGACGATGAATGTATTTGACCGACTCGACGCGAGCCTGGTGCTGGCCGACGAGGAAAAGATGCTGCTCGCCAGTGTGCGCGAGCTGGCGCACAAGCAGATCGGACCGCGTGCTGACGGATATGACCGCAGCGGCGAATTCCCGTGGGACAACCTGCACGCGATCAATGCGCTCGGGCTGAACCAGATGTTCATTCCCGAGGAATACGGCGGCTCGCCTCTGTCGTATTCGGCGTATCTGGCCTGTGTGCGTGAGATCAGCCAGGCCTGCGCATCGACCGGCATCATCTGGGCGACCAACTATCACGGCATCAAGCCGCTGATCGACTTCGGCAGCGCCGAGCAAAAGGCGCGACTGCTGCCCCGGATTGCCGAAGGAGGGCTCGGTTCGCTGGCGATCACCGAGCCGTCGGCCGGTTCGGATGCCACCGGGATGAAGACGCGTTTCACGCCCGATGGCGAGCATATCGTCGTCGATGGCGGCAAGACCTTCATCACCAACGGCGACTGTGCAGACTTGTATTTGTTGTTTGGAAAGTGGAGCGAGATCGACGATCCAAAGGGCGCGATCTCGGCGCTGATCGTCGAGAAGGGCACGCCTGGGCTGTCGGTGGTGCGCACAGAAGAGAAGATGGGGCATCGTGCGTCCAGTACTGCCACGATCGCATTCGATGCGATGCGTGTGCCGCGCGCCAACTTGTTGAAGAACCCTGGCGACGGCCTGAAGATTCTGTTCGGCTCGCTGAACAAGTCGCGCCCGAGCGTGGCTGCGCATGCCCTGGGGATCGCGCGCGCTGCCTGGCAGGACGCAGTTGCCTACATCAACGAGCGCCAACAGTCGGGCCGACG
>JALRBB010000010.1 GCA_023257915.1 Quisquiliibacterium sp.
AGCGATCGCGCGCCAGACCTCGCGTTGAAAAGGAAACGGCTGCCAGCCGCGTGAGCGCATCCAGCCGGCAGCGCTGCGCGATCGGGCGGCAAGCGGGGCCGGCGCCGGCATGCCGCCGGGTCCGTCTGGCCCACCGGGCCCACCGGGCCCAACAGGCCCAACAGGCCGACTAGCGATTCGCCGTGGCAGCGGGCGGGGTTTCGGGAACCGGGGCATCAGGGGCGTTTACGATCCAGCCTTCGACCGGGTCGATTCTATCGGGCAGCCCATAGCCCTGCTCACGACGCAGCCAGCCCCAGCCGGCCTGTGCCGCGCACAGCACCGCGTCGAGCAAATCCCCGCGCGAATCTTCGATGCAGCGCTCGCGCAGCGCCGGGTTCAGCCACAACGCGAGACCCAGCTGGCTGCCTTGCTCGAGTGCCGCGACGATCTCGCGCCGCGCCTGTGTGCGCTCGGCAGTGCGACCAGCGGCCGCGTCGCTCTTGTAAGAGCGGCGTCCGACGATCGCCCGGGCCAGCATGCCCGGGTAGGCTTCGAGCGCAATGCGCGACGAATCGCCAAGGTGCATGCCGGGAATCGATACGCCCGCGGCGAGCAGACGCGGCGCACCGGCCTGCAACATGAACGCCACCGGCGGATTGACCCATTTCATCGACGGACTGGAACCAGCGAGCAGGTCGGTTGCGCGATGGGCAAATTTCGAACCGACCGGACGCGCATCACACCAGGCCCGAAATGCGGCGACCATCCGTTCGCGTGGCAACTGGTCCAGATGCCGGATCATGCGCTCCCAGGGTCCCTGGCCGTCGGCAGCTTGATGGGGCCAGGCCAGGTGCACCAGCAACTCACGCGGCAGCCCAAACGGAAAATCGAAGCCGCCCAGCCAAGGTCCGGGCCGTGCGAGCAAGCTGTCGAAGGCACTGAAATCGGTCAGTTCCTCGATCCGGTCGATGTGCAGCGTTTCGTCGCGCAACGCGCCGGACGCCACGGTGATCGGCTTGGCGCGGCGCGGCGCCGAGGTGAAGTCGACGCCCAGGATTCGGCAGTGTTCGGTCATCCAAGCATCTCAAGCAAGCTCTGCAGGCTGTCGGCCTGCTCGACGGTCTTATCCGGCCGCGGCCGTACAATGCGCGGGAACCGCACCGCGACGCCGCTACGGTGGCGCGGCGAACGCTGGATCGCCTCGAACGCAAGCTCGAATACCATGGTTGGCTCGACGCTGCGCACCGGACCGAACTTGTCGATGACGGTGCGCCGAATCACGGCATCAACCTCGCGGATCTGCGCATCGGTCAAACCGGAATATGCCTTGGCAAACGGGACCAAACGTGCAGCACTATCGGCCGGCTTGCCGCCTGGGTCAGGCTCTGGACCCCGGTCCCAAAGCGCAAACGTATAGTCGGTATACAAGCTTGCCCGCCGGCCGTGTCCGCGTTGCGCGTAGATCAGCACCGCATCGACAGTCAGCGGATCGAGTTTCCACTTCCACCAGTCACCAGCGGGATGCGCGCGGGTGCGCCCCACGCCGTAGCGCGAATCTACGCGTTTGAGCATCAGACCTTCGACGCCGCGCTCCCGCGATCCGGCACGCATCGGCTGCAAGGCCGACCAGTCGTCGAACGGGAGCGCCTGCGACAGCGTCAGATGCGGATCGGCCGCCTCGCTCACGATGCGCTCGAGCAGCGAGCGACGTTCGCTCAGCGGTCGATCACGCAAATCGCATCCATCAAGTCGCAACAGATCGTAGGCGATCAGACGCACCGGCGCCTCGCGCTGCAGCTTGGCGCTAACCGTGCGCCGGCCGATGCGCCGCTGCAGCGATGCAAACGGCATCGGTCGCGAGCGCTCCGAGTCCCAGCAAAGCAATTCGCCGTCGAGCAGTGCATCGGCTGGCAAGGCCGCCGCGAGCGACCCAAGCTCGGGGAATCGGTCCGTGAGCAATTCCTCGCCGCGCGACCACAGCGCATGGCCGTCGGCGCCGCAAACCAGTTGCACCCGGATACCATCCCATTTCCATTCGGCCAGCCAGCCCTGCGGATCACCGAGCGACTCGCAGGGCTGCTGCAGCGGATGCGCAAGAAAAAAAGGCAGCGGCAGCAGCGCTCGCGCGGCATCGGCGTCGGCACCAGCACCCTGCGGCGCAACCAGTGCGCGATACGCCTGCGCGTCCGGCAACGCGCTTGCGCTCAAATAACCGATCATCCGCTGCGCGAGCAACTTGTCATCGACGCCAGCCAGTTGCGCAAGCGCGCGGGCAACCAGCTGACGCGACACGCCGACCCGGAACCCACCGGTGATCAGCTTGTTCATCAGCAAACGACCGGCGCCATCGAGCTCGCTCCAGTACAGACGCAGCAAGGCCTGAGCCTGCTCGGGCGGCTGCTTGCGCAGCGCGAGCAAGCGATCCTGCATCCAAGCACCGAGTCCAAGCCGCGAACACGCGTTCGACTGCGGCAGTAGAAGAGCGATTGTTTCGGCCAGATCGCCGACCGCCTGGTAGCTTTCCTCGAACAGCCATTCAGGCATCGCGCAAGCCTGCATCGCCGCCTCGCGCAACAGACGGCTTGGCACCAACTGCCGTGGCTTGCCGCCGGCAAGGAAATATACGGCCCAGGCTGCGTCTTCATGCGGTGCATCGCGCAGGTAGTCCACCAGTGCGTCGGTTTTGTCGCGGGTCGACGTTGACGCATCGAGCCGGCCGAATAATTCGGCGAATGCCTGCATGTCAGCCGCTCGCCTCGGAGTCGGCACCGTCCTCGCCAGTGAACTCGGTGCGCAGAGACTGCGCGTCGAGCCCCTGTTCGCGCAACCAGCGCACCATGACCGGTACTTGACCATGCGTGACCAGAACACGCTGCGCGCCGGTGGCGCGAATCGCCGCGTTCAGCCCAGGCCAGTCGGCGTGGTCCGAGATCACGAACCCGCGATCGACCGCACGACGCCGGCGCGCGCCGCGCACCAGCATCCAGCCGGACGCGAATGCCTCACTGGCGCTGGCAAAGCGACGCATCCAGGACGATCCCGCGGTCGACGGCGGCGCGAGCACCAGCGCGCGTGCGAACTGCTCGCGGTCCGCTGAGTCGGACACCATCTGCGTCGGCGGCAAGTGCACGCCGCTGTCGCGATAGGCGCGGTTGATGGCCTCAACCGCTCCGTGACAAATGATCGGACCGATCGAGGCATCAACCCCGCGCAGAATCCGCTGCGCCTTGCCCAGCGAGTAGCAATACAGCACGCTCGGTCGGTTCTGCGCCGCGTTGGCTGCCCACCAAGCATCGACCTGCGCAAACAACTCTTGTTGCGGCTGCCAGCGATAGACCGGCAAGCCGAACGTGGACTCGGTCACGAACGTGTCGCAGCGCACCGGCTCGAACGGCGTGCAGGTGGCATCAGCCTCGGTCTTGTAGTCGCCAGACACCACCCAGACTTCGCCGCGATGCGCGATGCGCACCTGGGCCGAACCAAGCACATGACCGGCTGGATGCAGCGAGACCTCGACCTCACCGATCCGTCTGGGCTCGCCCCAGCGCAGACACTCGAGCGTGATATCACCAAGACGGCTGCGCAGCACCGCTTCTCCCTCGGCGGAGGCCAGATAAGCACCGCTCCCGGTCCGCGCATGATCGGCATGCGCATGCGTGATCACGGCCCGCGGCACCGGTCGCCAGGGATCAATGTAAAAATCGCCGGCCTCGCAGTACAGGCCTTGTGGGCGAAGCTCGAGCAAGGGCATGGAGGTTCGTGACGATAGCTCTCGCATCAGCCTTGCGTCTCGTAACAACGTACCGAATCAGTACCGCGCACTGACGCCGCTGATCGCGACACCCAGACGCATTAACAGGTATGCCAGGTTGTTGAACAAACGCACCAACCAGGGACGGCGGCGATGATACCGAAGCGGCAACTCGACGCCGCCACGCTCGATCGCCAATTCGAGTCGCTCGCGTAATCGGTTTGCAAACTGCGCGTCATTCACAAATAAATTTGCCTCACGCGCCAGCAACAGCGAGAACGGATCGATGTTCGACGACCCGACCGTGGCCCGGTCGTCAAAGACCGCAACCTTCGCATGCAGGAAACTGCGTCGATACTCAACAATCTGCACGCCACCCTGCAGCAGCTCATCGTACATTGCCTGCGCCGCGTAATGCGGCAACCAGTATTCGATACGCCCCTGCAGCAGCAGACGTACCCGAACGCCACGCGCGGCGGCGGCCAGCAGCGCGCGCCGAAAACGCCGGCCAGGCACGAAATACGAATTCGCGATCAGCACCTCCCGGCGCGCTTGGCCAATCGCGCGCAGATATTCGCGTTCAATCGCGCGGCGAAAGCGCAGGTTGTCCCGAAACACCAGCGCGGCGCGCGCACTGCCCAGCGCGGTCACGTCGCTCACCAGATCGGCGAGCAGCTGAGCGACCAGTTGCCGCCAGCGCTCGCGCGCTTCGCGCAGACGACGGATCGGCCGGTTGACCAGTGACAGCTCCCACCACAGCCTTTGCATCGCCAGGTGCGCGCTGGCAACGACCGGGCCGCGAACCCGCACCGAAAAATCGAGCCTCGGCTCATCGAGCTGACCATGATTCGGATCGTTCAGATCGTCCAGGATGTTGATTCCACCAACGAACGCGATCTGCCCATCAATGACCGCGAGCTTGCGGTGCATGCGGCGCAGCCGGCTGCGATCGAAAAGCAGACCGCGACGATTCGAGCGAAAGACCTCGATCTGCACGCCGGCCTCGCGCAGCATCCGCGCGATGGCGTCGGCAAGCGCTGGCGTGCCGAAACCATCGATGACCAGGTGCACGCGCACACCTCGGCGCGCAGCATCAGCCAGGGCAGCGGCAACGAGCCGGCCGGAACGGTCATCCTCGAAAATGTAGGTCTCGACGAACACCGCGTCACGCGCAGCTTCCAGGGCCTCGACGAGCGCTGGGAAAAACGCCTCGCCACACTCGAGCAATTGCAGCTCGTGCCCGCCCTGCTCGCGCGGTGCGAGCGATTCGTACCAGGCGCGCGCGTCGAGCTTGCGTCGCTTCACGGATGCAGGGTCAGGTCGGCGACCAAAGGACTGTGATCCGACAGGTGCGCCCATTGCGGACCCCGCAGCACGCGGGCCTGCGTGACGCGAAAGCCGCGCGTGTAGATGCGGTCCATGCGCAGCCAGGGCACCAGCGCCGGGTAGGTGCGTGCGGTGCGCACGATGCGAGGCAGCCTGGAGGCGAGCACCGGCTGACCGGCGTCCGGAGCGACAGCGGCCGCAGCAAATCGATCGCGCATGAAACGTCGCACGCTCTCGCCAATTTTGCCGCGCGGACGGGCCGCGTCGAACACTTCATCGACACGCAGGCGTTCGCACAGATTGCGCGACAGCTTGTTGCGCCAGTCGTTGAAGTCGCCGGCGATGAACACGATCATGTGACGACGAACTCCGTCACATCGTCATCCAGCAAGAACGTCACAATCTTGCCCTTTTTGTGCCTACAGCCTTTTGACTTCTCGCTTGAAGGCTGCACTGCGAGAACTTTTTCGCCACACGATGCA
>JALRBB010000077.1 GCA_023257915.1 Quisquiliibacterium sp.
AGTTCGGATCCGACAAAGCTGTAGTTCACGACCTCCTGGTAGTCGCGCGCTGCGATCGCCTGCTTGATCGACAAGCTACTGCGCCGGCCTTCGGGCTGCGCGCGCATCGGCGACGCCGCGCGAGGCGGGCGCACAGGCAACCGCTCATAACCCCAGATGCGCACCACCTCCTCGATCAGGTCTTCCTCGATCTGCAAGTCGAAGCGCCACGAGGGCGGCGTGACAATGAACCTGTCGCCATCGCGCACGAACTGCAAGCCCAGGCTCGCGAAACATTCCGCGATCTGTTCGTCGGAGAATTCGACCCCAATCACCTTGCGGGCACGCGATGCACGCATCGTCACAGGCGGTCGCTCAGGAATTGCGGTGACCAGATCGTCGACCGGACCGGCGGCGCCGCCGCATACGGACAGGATCAGGCCGGTGATGTATTCAATATGTTCAACCGTGCTGGCTGCATCCACCCCGCGCTCAAAGCGCTGTGCCGCATCGGTCGAGAAGTTGTAGCGCCTGGCCCGTCCGGCGATCGCCTCGGGCCACCAGAATGCGGCTTCGAGATAGATATCGGTGGTATCCAGCGTGACCGCAGTGCTTTCACCGCCCATGATGCCAGCCAGACTCTCGACCTGAACTTCGTCAGCGATCACGCCAACCGTCTCATCCAGCGAGATGGTCTGACCGTTCAACAACTCGAGGGTCTCGCCTGTCCTGCCCCAGCGCACCTCGAGTGAGCCATGAATCTTGGCTAGATCGAATACATGGGTTGGACGGCCAAGCTCGAGCATCACGTAGTTCGAGATGTCGACCAACGCTGAAATTGAACGCTGTCCGGCACGCTCGAGCCGATCCTTGATCCAGGACGGCGTGGCTGCACGGGCATTGACGCCGCGAATCACGCGCCCGGAGAAGCGCCCACACAGGTCAGGAGCCGAAATCCGGACCGGCAGACGGTCTTGGATGCCCACCGGCACAGGATCAATCGCCCGGGCGTGCAGTGTTGCGCCCGACAACGCCGCAACCTCGCGCGCAATGCCGAACACCCCGAAACAATGCGCCAGGTTGGGCGTGAGTTTGAGCAGGAAGACTTTTTCGTCCAGCGACATGGCCTGTCGGATGTCCTGGCCGACCTTAGCCTCGGGTTCGAGCAGCAACAACCCGCTGTGATCCTCCGAGAGCCCGAGCTCGCGGGCCGAACACAGCATGCCGTCACTTTGCACACCACGCATCTTGACCGGCTTGATCTCAAAGCCGCCCGGAAGCACCGCACCGGGCAAGGCGCATGGCACCTTGATCCCCGGGGCAACGTTCGGGGCGCCGCATACGATGCTGCGAATCCCGGAGCCGGTCTGCACTTCGCAGACATTCAGCTTGTCGGCATCGGGATGACGCGTGACGCCCAGTACCTCGGCAACGACAACGCCGGTGAACGCCGGCGCGAACGAGGACAGTTCCTCAACCTCCAGGCCGGCCATCGTCAGCCGATCGGCGAGTTGCTCGCTTGTCCAGTCGGGATTACAAAAGCTGCGCAGCCAGCTCTCGGAAAATTTCATCGGGTGCTCCGTGCAGTCGGCATCAGCGGTTGAACTGGGCAAGGAAACGCAGATCGTTCTCGTAGAACAGACGCAGATCCCCGACCCCATAGCGAAGCATCGCCAGACGCTCGATCCCGGAGCCGAATGCGAATCCGATAAATCGCTCCGGATCGAGTCCGATATTGCGGATCACGTTTGGATGCACCTGACCCGAGCCAGAGACTTCGAGCCAACGCCCGGCCAGCGGCCCCACATGAAATCGCATGTCGATTTCAGCCGATGGCTCCGTGAAGGGGAAATACGACGGACGGAAGCGAACATCGAGTTCGTCGGTTTCGAAGAACTGACGAAGAAAGTCTGTGTAAACACTTTTCAGATCGGCAAAGCTGATGTCTTCATCGACCCACAGCCCCTCGACCTGATGAAACATCGGCGAATGCGTGGCGTCAGAGTCAACCCGGTAGGTCTTGCCGGGCGCGATGACCTTGATCGGCGGCTTGTGCATGCGCGCATAGCGAACCTGCATCGGGCTCGTGTGCGTGCGCAAAAGCAGCTGCAGTCCCGACGAATCCTTCGCGTCGACGTAGAAC
>JALRBB010000083.1 GCA_023257915.1 Quisquiliibacterium sp.
GGCGCGCGGCGCGGCAACCATGAGGTCATGATGCGCGGCACCTTCGCCAACGTGCGCATCAAAAACCTGATGATTCCGGCCAACGCAGACGGTTCGCGGGTCGAAGGCGGCATTACACTGCATCAGCCAACCGGCGAGCAGATGTCGATCTATGACGCCGCGATGCGTTACATCGACCAGGGCGTTCCGACGATGGTCTTCGGCGGCGAGGAATACGGCACCGGCTCCTCGCGCGACTGGGCCGCCAAGGGCACCCAGTTGCTTGGCGTCAAGGCGGTCGTGGCGCGCAGCTTCGAGCGTATCCATCGCTCCAACCTGGTTGGCATGGGAGTGCTGCCGCTGCAGTTCAAGGGCACGGACAGCGTCCAGAGCCTTGGCATCACCGGCAACGAAACCTTCGACCTTGAGGGACTGGACGGCCAGATCAAGCCTCAGCAGGACGCCACTCTCGTCATTCGCCACGCCGACGGTTCAGTCAAGCGTGTCAAGCTGCTGCTGAGAATCGATACCGGCATCGAGGTTGAGTATTTCCGCCATGGCGGCATCCTGCCGTTCGTGCTGCGACAACTGATGGCTGCCTAAATCGGCAAGCACAACAACACGGCCGGCGCTGCGACTGCGGCTGTGATCACGGGCGACCTTCGGGTCGCCCTTTTTCATGGCATCGACTTGCGGACACCGGCCCGACATAGAATCAAAGCATTACGCTCAATCCACACACACACAATGAACCGAGTTTCACCCGCGACCTGACGTGCCGGTAACTTCAGACAGCCTGATGGCCAAGCTGCTTCGCGGCCTGCAGATCGCGGCGATCACCCTGCTTGCCTGTCTGCTGGTCCAAGTGTTCGGAGCCGGCGGTCCAATGAGTTTGCTGCTCTGGCCAGCTGGCGCACTGGCGCTGGCGTTCGGCTGGCGTCATGGTTCGATCTGGGCGATCCCCGCTGCACTCGCGAGCGGACTCTGGGCGTACACGTATACGACGAACCTGCTGCTCGCGCTGGGCGCGATTGTCGCCAGCGCGACGGGCCCGATGCTGACAATCGACCTGCTGCACCGCCTTGGTCGCTGGAAGCCCGCAGACTTTCGCATCGACGCACTGCTGCGTTTCGTCCTGATCACGACACTGTTTTGCGCCCCGATCGACGCTCTAATTGCGACGCTGACGCTGAGTGTGGCATCTCCCGTGGACGCCGACGCATTCGCCCCACGCTTTGCAGCCTGGTGGCTGCTCGACACGCTGGGGATGCTGCTGATCGTTCCAAGCGTCCTGACTGTATCGCGCCGCGCAATTCCAGCTCTACGCGAGCGGGTTCCGCCCGCCTTGCACCTGCCGACACTGGCGTTGACCGCGGCAATCAGCATTGCAGTCGCATCGCTGAGCTGGCGTGGGCAAGCGCATCTGGCCGAAGTGACAATGCTGCTGTATCTGCCGGTGCTTGGACTGGCCGCACTGCATCTGGCTGAGCGCACGCTGTCGCTAAGCTTGCTGATCGCCAGCCTGTTCCTGCTGGTCGTCGGTCCATCGCAGGCGACCGACACACTGAGTCTCGAGAGCGCTGTGCTGATTCTGGTCACAGCACTCGGCGCGCTGACCCTGCAGGCGGTCTCTGCAGACCGGCGCGAGGCCTTGACGCAGATTGCCGAGCAGGCCCGACACGACACGACAACTGGACTGTTGAATGACCGTGGCCTGCTGGCCGAGCTTGGCGAGCGACTTGCTCGAGGTCCCCGCGAACACCATGGCCTGCTTGGCATCCACATTGCCAATTTCGACATCATTCACGACCTGTGCGGCCCGATCCAGGCCCTCGCCCTCGAACAACGGCTCGCGGCCTTGCTAAGCCGGGAGGCCAGCGCACTGCAGGCGGCCAGGCTGTCCTCGGGCCGATTCGCGCTGATCCTGAGCTGCGAGGCTGTCCCCCAGCTGCGGGCGGTGGCGCGCGAGCTGTATACATCCCTGAACGCCCACACGATCAAGGCAGCCCACACAAACCTTCGCCTGCAGGGGCGGACTGTTGATCGACCGGCGCATCGCGACCACCGCGGAAGATGTCCTACTGTCGCTGTCCGATGCGATGGCAATCGCCGCCAGTGCGCGCGATCCGCGCTTGTTCGTCGAGCCGCTGTCGCAACCGACGATCGATGCACGACGATCACATCAAAGCAAGATCGAATTCATCCACGAAGCGATCCGCAACCAGTATCTTGAAGTACACGCCCAGCCGATCCTCGACCCGCTCGCTCCAGAGGGCATGCGCTCCTACGAGGTACTCACCCGACTGCGCGATTCAGATGGTTCGCTGATTCGCCCACCGGAGTTTCTTCCGCTCACCGTGCAGGCACAGATGATCGTCGAGCTTGATCGGGCGGTCATCACCAAGGTGTTCGGCTGGCTTGCGACCAACCCCAATGCGCTGGCAGTCACGCACAAATGCTCGATTAATCTATCGGGCCAGACGATGGGTGATGCGGCGATCGCGGAGTTCATCCGCGCCCAGCGAGCGCTATTCGCCATTCCAGCGAACAAGATCGTTTTTGAGATCACCGAAAGCGAGGCAATTCGCCATCCGCGCGCGGCGTCCCAATTGGTTGATGATCTAAAGGCCGATGGATTCGGAATTGCGCTCGATGACTTCGGAACTGGCTTGGCCACCTTCGAGTATTTGAAGCGCTTTGCACTCGACTATCTGAAGATCGACGGCTCATTTATTCGCAATCTGGTCGACGATCCGGTCGACCAGGAAATCGTGCTCTCGACCGTTCGGATCGCCCAGCGCTTGCAGCTGCAGATCGTTGCCGAGCATGTTCACAGCCTGGGCGTCTTTACGCTGCTGCGCGACCTTGGCGTCGAGCATGTCCAGGGCGAGCTGATCGGCTCGGCGGTGCCGATCGAGCACTTGTTTCGCCTACCGCCTCCGCGAGCGCCAAACACGCCTTAGAGATCTGATCCAGTCAAACTGCAAGCATCAGCCACTCAGTACGTGCCTCGCCTCAACGCACGGCACCCGCCTCGCCTTGCTGCCTGATCGTCTGTTGCCAGCGCTGGTAGCCTGCCTCATCGTCAACATCCCACAGCATGCGCAATTCGCGCCAACGAGCCGACGCAGCACTCAGGGCAGCGCGGCTGCGCTGCATCACCTGCGAGTCACCCCACGACTGCTCGGCAAACAACTCCGGAATCTCGCGCGCAAGTCCGACAAGGCCATAGCCGCCGTCTTCGGTCGGCGCGATCACCGCGTCATGGGTGTCAAGCGCCTCGAAAGCGGCATTTATATCGCTCCCGTGCAGCGCGGGCAGGTCACATCCGACCAGCACCACCAGGCTGCCGGCGCGCAAGGGAGCCTCACAGGCCGCCCGCATGCGAGCACCCAGCCCCTCGCCGGATTGCGCGGCAAGCCTGAAGCCATACCGCGTAGCAAGGCGCGCGCACTCCCCGGATTCATCCTGGCCGGCAACGCAGAGCATCGCCTCATCGACTTGCGCGCTCGTTCTCAAACCCAGGGTTGTTCGTAGCATTCGTCGATGCGCAGCAAGTGCCGCTGCTTGCCCAATCGAGGCAGCCAGTCGCGTCTTGACCTGTCCGAGCTTGGGGACACGAGCCATCACAATCAGGCATCGGGCCCGCATCTCAGGGCCTGCGCCCGTAGTACAGACGATGCAGCCGCGCCGGAGAGCAGCCGGCGAAGTACAGGGCTCGCAAGCTCCACATCAGCGCAATCGTGCGAAGGGTTCCGCGTCGTTGCCAGCGACGCGCGGACACCAGAACGCGCTTGCGAAGTGCGGCTGGTCGGCCAGCGAG
>JALRBB010000101.1 GCA_023257915.1 Quisquiliibacterium sp.
GGCGCGCGGCGCGCGGCGCGAACGCGCCGGCCTCCAACACGCTGTACGTGCTCGACGAGCCCACCGTGGGCCTGCACATGGCCGACGTGGAGAAGCTGATCCGCGTGCTGCACCGGCTCGTCGATGCCAGCAACACGCTGGTGGTGGTTGAGCACAACCTGGACATCTGGGCTGAGGCCGACTGGATCGTGGACCTCGGACCAGAGGGTGGCGCCAATGGCGGCCAGATCGTGGCGCAGGACACACCGCAGGCGCTTGTGCGCAGCGCACAAACCCATACCGCCCGGGCGCTGTCCGCGTTTATGACCGGACACACGCGGTGAACCCAGACTTCAAGGCTCCAGAATATTGAAATTCGGCTGGAACCGGTCGAGCATCGAAAACAGCAACTCGACGACCTTACGGTCTCCGCTGACCTGCAACATGCCGCCAGCCAAGGCATCGGCGAAGGGCACACCACCAACCAGAACCTTTGCAAGCTCGGCGCGAGTTGTGCTGACCACCGCCTGTGCAGCCTCGCCATGCGAACCGGGCAAATGGCTCAGCGCGGCGTTGTTCAAGCGCAGGCGCCAGCTGCCGTTTTCATCAGGCACCCGCCAGTCGATGCGCAAAGACTGACCATCCGCCTTGTCGCCATTGACCCGGATCGCCAGAAAATCGAAAAACATCGGCATCGGCATCATCGCGGCGACCCGCGGCTGCACTTCAGCGACGTTGACGCCTTGCACCTTGGGCACGCCTTCGCGATATTCACGCGCGCCCAGCAGGTAGGAGCTGCGCCAGGTGGCCGATTCGCTCTGGTAGCCAAGTTGCTCCATCGCGTCGGCCGCCAGTTCGCGGGCTGCCCGGTTACCCGGATCGGCGAACACCAGATGATGCGTGACCTGCACGACCCAGCGGTACTCGCCGGCATCGAAATCCTGACGTGCGCGGGCCAGCACCGCATCAGCACCGCCCATGTACTCGACGTACTTGCGCGCGGCCGCTTCGGGCGTGAGCGGATTCAGGTTGACCGGATTGCCGTCGTAGGGCCCCATGTAATGCGCGTAAATCGCACGCACATTGTGTTCGACTGCCCCATAGTAGGGGCGCGCATGCCAGCGCGGATGCAGTCCGCTGGGCAGCCTGACCTCGGCCGCGATTTCGTTCGGCGTCAGACCGTGGCTCATCAGCCGCAGCGTCTGATCATGCAGGTAGCGATACAGATCGCGCTGCTCGGTGATGAAAGCCCGCACCCGCTCCTGCCCCCAGGTCGGCCAGTGATGCTGAGCGATCACCACATCGGTGTCTTCGATGAAGCTGTCGAGCGCCTCGTCCAGATACTTGGACCAGGCCAGCGCATCACGGGTCTTCGCACCACGCAACGGGCACAGGTTGTGCATCGTCCGGCAACCGTTCTCGGCCAGATCGAGCACCCGCATCTGCGGCAAAAAGAAATTCATCTCCGCCGGTGCCTCGGTGCCGGGGGTGAGCTGGAACACGATCTCGACACCGTCGATCTGATGGGTTTCCCGCCCCTCGCGGATCGTCATCGTCGGCGCTACCAGACTGACCGTACCGCGACCGGTCACCTTGCCCAGGCCGCTATCCACATGACCGCGCTCGCCCGGGGTCAGCGTTGGACCAAATTGAAACAGCGCGCGCCGACGCATCGGCACGCCAGCCAGAATATTCTCGGAGATTGCCTCGGCCATGAAGCCATCCGGTGCGATGACCTGCACGCGCCCCTGCGCCGCGTCATCGGCACGGATCACCCCCTCGACGCCACCGTAGTGATCGACATGACTGTGCGTGTAGATCACCGCGACCACCGGCCGCTCGCCGCGCTGCTCGCGATACAGCTTCAGCGCCGCCGCAGCGCTCTCGCAGACGGTCAACGGATCCACCAGAATGACGCCAGTGTCGCCCTCGATGATCGTCATGTTGGCCAGATCGAAGCCACGGACCTGATAGACCCGCTCGGTGACTTCGAACAGGCCATGGATGCGGTTCAGACGCGCCAATCGCCACAGGCTTGCATTGACCGAATCAGGCGCCTCGTCGTTGTCGAGAAAATCAAAACGCGACAAATCCCAGACCGGCTTGCCGTTCGCCCCGAGGATGCGCGCATCCGGAATTGTCGCGACGAAACCGCGCTTCGCATCCTCGAAGCAGACCTCGTCGGATAAATCGAGGCCACGCAGCGCGGCCGCGTTGGCCGCGCAGGTGTGCAGGCTGGCCGGCTTCATCGGCTGGCCAAGATCCTCGGTGCGGCTCATCGCGTGCGCTGGCCCGATGCTTTCGTGCTCGCCCGCTTTTTCGCTGCGGGCTTTTTCGCTGCGGGCTTTTTCGGCACCGCCTTTTTCGCGCGCGAGCCGGCAGCAGCCTTGCTGGCCGGCACCGCCGCTGAGACCTTCAGCGGCGGAGCGCCAATGCCCAGGTAGGAGCGGTTCCAGGCCGGGCTGATCAGCACCTCGTTGATGCAGACATGCGCCGGTGCGGTCACCACATATTCAACCAGGGTGGCCATGTCCTCGGGCTGCAGCATCCGCGCCCTCTCCTCGGCCGATACCGGCTGCGGGCGCTTGTCCATGATCGGTGTCGCCACCTCGGCCGGGCACAGCACGGTCGAGCGAATGCCGTTGACGAACTCCTCCATGTTCAGACTGTGGCTCATCGCGACCACCGCATGCTTGGCGGCCGCGTAGGCCGGACCGGTCAGACGGCTGACGAAGCGCCCGGCCCAGGATGAGGTGTGCACCAGCAAGCCACGCTGCTGACGACGCATGATCGGCAAAGCCGCCAGCGCGCAATAGAACGCGCTGGACAGGTTTGCACCGAGTACCGCATCGACACCGGCCGCGCCGACGCTCTCCCAGCTACGCTGCAGCAGGTTCAGCCCAGCATTGTTGACCACGATGTCGAGGCGACCGTAGCGCTTGTCGATCGCCCTGGCGATTCGCTCCGCTGTCGCCGAGCGCGACAAGTCTCCGGCCTGCACCCAGGCACTGCCTCCGGCTTCGCCGATGCGCCTGGCCACGTCGGCAAGCGGCTCGCGACGTCTGCCGCTGAGCACCACGGTGGCCCCCAGTTGTGCGAGTCGGATCGCGACCGCCTCACCGATCCCGGAACCCGCACCGGTGACCCAGGCGATATTGCCGTCGAGTTGTCCCATCATCCCCTCCATCGTTGTTCTGCGTGAAAGCCGCCAGCGTACACGCAAGCCTCGCGAACAGGAGGGTGATCATCAGCCCATCGTCTCGCCCATCCGAATCGCAGCGCCAGGCGCCCAGGCAGGATTGAAGTCGATCGCGCCGGGCGCGAACAACGTCACGACCGTGGAGCCCAGAAGGAAACGCCCCATCTCCGCGCCGCGTGCCAGGGTCACCGGCCTGTCCTCATAGCGCCACTCGCGCACGTCCGCGCGACGCGGAGGCGTGACCACACCGTGCCAGACAGTGGCTACGCTGCCGACGATCGTCGCGCCGACCAGCACCATCACGAACGGTCCGCGATCCGACTCGAATACGCAGACGACACGCTCGTTGCGCGCAAACAGCCCCGGCACACCGCGCGCGGTTGCCGGGTTTACCGAGAACAACTCGCCGGGCACATGAATCATCCGTACCAGATGCGCGTCAGTCGGCATGTGGATGCGGTGATAGTCCTTGGGGCTCAGATAAAGCGTCGCGAAGCTGCCGTCACGAAACTGCCCGGCAAGCTGCGCATCGCCGCCGACTAGCGCCTGCGCGGTGTACTGATGCCCTTTCGCCTGAAAGATCTGCCCTTGCGCGATCGCCCCGAACTGGCTGATCGCCCCGTCGACCGGACACAGCCAGCGGGCCTCGGCCAGCGGCCTGGCCTCCGGCTTCAGGGCGCGCGTAAAAAACTCGTTAAAGCTTGGATACGACTCGATGCGCGGATCGACCGCTTCGGCCATGTTCACACCGTAGCGCGCAACAAAGCGCCGGATGATCGCGTGCGTGATCCAGCCGGCGCGCGCCGACGCGATCCATCCGCCCAGAACCGTGATGGCTCTTTTCGGAAGGAAATACTGCAAGCGGACTGCAAAATCTTCGGCCATTGCGCGCGGAACCCGTTAATCTTTGCGTCGGATTTTATCGGGTCCGATGACAACCGGGCTCGAAACTCGGCACCCTGCCGCTGCACAAACCGATGGAGACGCTTCAATGTACCCAGGCAAGCACGCGATCGACCACCCGGACCGCCCCGCGTTCATCATGGCCGGCACCGGGGAGAGCGTCAGCTACGCCCAGTTCGAATCTCGCGCCAACCGGCTCGCGCAGTTGCTGCGCGCGCAAGGGCTCAAACGCCTGGACCACTACGCGATTTTCATGGAGAACAATGCGCGCTATCTGGAAAGCTGCGCCGCCGGCGAGCGCACCGGCCTGTATTACACCTGCGTGAATTCCTTCCTGACCGCCGACGAGCTTGCCTACATCCTGAACAACAGCGAATCGCAGGTGCTGGTCACTTCGACAGGCCGCGAAGAGGTCGCGCGCAAGGCGCTGGAGCAATGCCCGAACGTCCGACTGTGCCTGGTGGTTGGTGGCGATGGCGGGGATGCGAGCGATGGCGCGCGGGTGGCCAGCTATGAAAAGGCAGTAGCGCGCTATCCGGACACACCGGTCGGCGACGAACGCCTGGGCACACCGATGCTGTACTCATCCGGCACGACGGGCCGGCCCAAGGGCATCCTGCGGCCGCTTCCAGACAATCCGCCGTCCCATCACCTGCCGTTGTTCGAGTTCCTGCTCAAGCTCTGGCACTACCGACCCGACATGATCTACCTGTCCCCGGCACCGCTCTACCACTCGGCGCCGCAGGCAGCGGTCGCTCTGACGATCCGCAGCGGCGGCACCGTCATCATCATGGAGCACTTCGACGCCGAGCACTATCTGGAACTGATCGAAAAATACCGCGTCAGCCACTCCCAGCTGGTACCGACGATGTTCAGCCGGATGCTGAAACTGCCCGAGCAGGCTCGCAGCCGTCACGACCTTTCGTCGCTGGAGATCGCGATCCACGCAGCCGCTCCCTGTCCGGTACAGGTCAAGGAACAGATGATCGCCTGGTGGGGTCCCATCATCCATGAATACTACGGTGCCACCGAAGGGCTGGGGTTTACCGCCTGCGACAGCGCCGAGTGGCTCGCGCACAAGGGCAGCGTCGGGCGCGTGCTGTTCGGCGATCTGCATATCCTGGACGACAACATGCAGCCCTGCCCGAAAGGCACGCCGGGCGAAATCTGGTTCAAGACGGCCTCGGCATTCGAATATTTCAACGACCCCGAGCGCACCGCACAGGCCCGGTCTGATGATGGATCGATGAGCACCGTCGGCGACGTCGGCTATGTGGACGACGATGGATTCCTGTATCTGACCGACCGTTCCACCTTCATGATCATCTCGGGCGGCGTCAACATCTATCCTCAGGAGTGCGAGAACCTGCTGATCACGCATCCGAAGGTTGCAGATGCCGCGGTGTTCGGCGTGCCCAACGAAGATCTCGGCGAGGAGGTCAAGGCGGTGGTGCAGCCGATGCCCGGCATCGCTGCCGGCCCCGAGCTTGAGCAGGAACTGATCGCCTTCTGTCAGCAGCATCTTGCCAAGCTCAAATGCCCGCGCTCGGTCGACTTCTCCGACCAATTGCCGCGCCTGCCGACCGGCAAGCTATACAAGAAACCGCTACGAGAAAAATACTGGGCCGGACACAAGAGCCGGATCCTTTGAGCCCCCTGAACACTGGCTTGCCGGCGGCACGATCGCCGGCGCCCCCCGGAGAACCTGATGCCCAAATTGCATGCCCTTTGCTGCGGACGCCTTCGCTTCGATCGCAGCATCTTCTTTCCCGACAAGAGCCCCGGCGTCGACATGACTGTGCCGGTGCCGTCCTTTCTGGTGATGCATCCCAAAGGCAATCTGCTCTTTGATACCGGCGTTCACTGCCTCGCGGCCAGCGAACCGGAGCAACGTCTGGGCGAACGAACCGCCGGACTGTTCAAACTGGTGGGCGCTGCCGACGAAGTGCTGCCGGCCCAACTGGCCAAGCTGGGTTTAAAGACCAACGATATCCACACCGTGGTCAATTCCCATCTGCATTTCGACCATTGCGGCTGCAATGCGCTGTTTCCCGACGTGCCGATCCTGGTGCAAAAAACCGAACTCGATGCGGCGCGCGGTCCAAAAAGTCATGCGCATGCGCAAAGCTGGGATCTGCCCCTCGACTATCGCCCGATCGACGGCGAGCATGACGTCTTCGGCGACGGCTCGGTCCTGCTGTTCCCGACGCCGGGTCATACGCCCGGGCACCAGTCGATGCAGGTCCGGGTGTCGCGCGACCAGGCGTTCGTGGCGACCGCCGACGCCTGCTACACACAGGAGCACATGGACGGCGAGCTGTTGTCGGGACGCGTCTGGGACCCAAAGCAGATGATCGACTCGATGCGCCAGCTGCGTCGTCTCGGCGAACGCTCGGACACGCACCTGATCTTCGGTCACGACGCTGCTCAATGGGCCGCGCTGCCGACTGGTTCCACGAGCCTCGGCTAGAGACAACAGCACCGCGCCAGACCCCCACGGGAGCGCGGGAATTGGTTGACCCGTCCTTCGGCAATCGGTACCCTCACGCACCTTTTCGCGGGCGGTGTTCAGTATTCCTCCCGCGGTTATTTGCATGATCCGATCAAAAAAAACCACCAAGGAGCACATGATGAAATTCCGTCTTGGTTGCGCGCTGGTCGCGTCCGCCCTGTTTGCGATGTCCGGCGCTGTGTCGGCCGCCCCGATCGTCGTCAAGTTCAGCCACGTGGTCGCCGAAGGCACGCCAAAGGGCAAGGCTGCGCTGAAGTTCAAGGAAGTTGCCGAGAAAAAGCTCCCGGGCAAAGTCGAGGTTCAGGTCTTCCCGAGCTCACAGCTGTTCGGCGATGGCAAGGAAATTGAGGCGCTGCTGCTGGGCGACGTGCATTTCATCGCACCGTCGCTCTCCAAGTTCGACCGCTTCACGAAAAAACTGCAGGTCTATGATCTGCCGTTCATGTTCCCGTCGGTGGCGGCCCTGGACAAGTTCCAGCAGGGCTCGGTCGGCCAGGAGCTGCTCAACGTGATGCGCAATAAGAACCTCCAGGGCCTGGCCTACTGGCACAACGGCATGAAGCATCTGTCGACCAACAAGGACTCGCTCAAGCGCCCCGAGGACGTCAAGGGCATCAAGTTCCGCATCCAGCCGTCCGATGTTCTCGAAGCGCAATTCCGTGCCGTCGGCGCTAACCCGCCAAAGATGGCCTTCAGCGAGGTCTATCAGGCGCTGCAGACCGGCGTGGTCGATGGCCAGGAGAACACCTGGTCGAACATCTTTTCGCAGAAATTCTTCGAAGTGCAAAAGACCATTGCCGAAACCAATCACGGTGTCGTCGACTACATGGTCGTGACCAACGCCAAGTGGTGGGATGGCCTGCCGGCTGATGTACGCAAGGGCCTGAAAGAGGCAATGGACGAAGCCACGACATTCGGTAACGGCTTGGCTGCCGAGATCAACGCCTCGGCCCGTCAGAAGGTCGTGGCCTCCGGCAAGACCAAGATCCAGTCCCTGGACAAGGCCGATATCGCGGCTTGGAAAAAAGCCATGGAACCGGTCTGGAAAAAGTTCGAGCCGGGTATCGGCAAGGACCTGATCGACGCGGCCCAAAAAGCCGGCGATTAATCGGCAACCGTACCCGAAAGGCCTGACCAGATGCGCTGGCTACACCGGCTCGAGGAGTGGCTGATTGCCATTCTTCTGGCGATCATGACGATCATCACGTTCGCGCAGGTCATCGCGCGCTACGTGTTCGACTACAGCTTCACCTGGGCGCTGGAACTGGTTCAGTTCCTGTTCGCCTGGCTGATCTTTCTGGGCATGGCCTACGGGGTGCGGGTTGGCTCCCATATCGGAGTCGACGCGCTGGTCAAGTCGCTGGGTCCGCGCGCGGCGCGGGCCTGCGGAGCACTGGCCGCGGCGTGTTGCATCGCATACTCGGCGATCCTGTTTATTGGTGGCTGGCTGTATGTCGACAAGATGTACATGATCGGCATCGAGGCGCAGGATCTGCCGATCCAGCAGTGGATTCCGCGCGCGGTGCTACCGCTGGGCTTCGGCATCCTCGTGCTGCGGTTTTCGCTCGAACTGTGGAACATCCTCAGCGGCAAGGCCAAGGGCTTTCGCCTGGGAGATGAAGCGGCCGATGCACTACGCGGTGCCACCCCGGTCGCCGATCAGGGAGACGGCAGCAAATGAATACCGTCATCCTGTTTGCACTGCTGTTCGGGTTCATGCTCTTGGGCATGCCGATCGCCATTGCGCTCGGTCTTTCGTCTTTGCTGACTATCCTGCTTTTCGGCCAAGACTCGATGGCGTCGCTGGCGCTGAAGCTGTTCGAGACGTCCGAGCATTTCACGCTTCTCGCGATCCCCTTTTTCATCCTGTCCGGCGCGTTCATGACCACCGGCGGCGTCGCCAAGCGGATGATTCGCTTCGCCAACGCCTGCATCGGCCACCTGCGTGGCGGGCTGGCCATGGCCTCGGTCATGGCCTGCATGCTGTTCGCTGCGGTCTCCGGCTCGTCTCCGGCGACGGTCGTGGCGGTCGGCTCGATCGTGATCGCCGGCATGGTGCGCAATGGTTACACGAAGGAATTCGCGGCTGGTGTCATCTGTAACGCCGGCACCCTCGGTATTCTGATTCCGCCGTCGATCGTGATGGTGGTTTACGCGGCAGCCACCGAAACCTCGGTCGGCAAGCTGTTTATGGCGGGTGTCATTCCGGGTATCGTGCTCGGCTTGATGCTGATGGCCGCGATCTACTTCCGGGCCCGATATCTGAACATTCCGCGTCAGCCGCGGGCGTCCGTTCACGAAATGCTGGTCGCAGGGCGCGACTCGATCTGGGGCCTCTTGCTGCTGATCATCATCCTGGGCGGTATTTATGGCGGCGTCTTCACGCCGACCGAGGCTGCGGCTGTCGCCGCGGTCTATGCATTCATCGTCGCGGTGTTCATCTATCGGGACATCGGCCTCAAACAGGTGCCCGACGTGCTGGTCGACGCAGCCAAGGTCACCGTGATGCTGATGTTCATCGTGGCTAATGCGCTGCTGTTCGCGCATGTGCTGACCACCGAACGCATCCCACAGGCGATCACGGAGCAGATCGTGGCGATGGGCATGGAGCCCTGGCAGTTCCTGATCGTCGTCAACGTGCTGCTACTGATCGCCGGCAACTTCATGGAGCCGACCGGCATCATCCTGATCCTGGCGCCGATCCTGTTCCCGATCGCGATGGAACTTGGCATTGACCCGGTGCATCTGGGCATCATCATGACGGTGAACCTGGAGATTGGCATGATCACGCCGCCGGTGGGCCTGAACCTATTCGTCACTTCCGGCATCACCGGCATGTCGATCTTCCAGGTGGTCCGCGCAGCCTTGCCCTGGCTGTCGGTGCTGCTGGTCTTCCTGGTCATCGTCACCTACGTGCCGCAACTGTCGCTGTTCCTACCCAGCCTGATGTTTTGATTGACAGGCGGTTGGCATCGCGCTGGCCGCCCGT
>JALRBB010000112.1 GCA_023257915.1 Quisquiliibacterium sp.
AGGGCCTCGTAGGAGGCGGGCTGGGTGTTCAGTCGCCATCGGTGCTCGGTGACCACGGTGAGCAGCTGGCTGTGGATGTCACGCCACTCGCGCACCCGCCGTACGCTGATGTAGTTCTGCCGCAGCAGCTGTTCGTACTGGCGGTTGGACCGCTTGTGGGTGTCGCCCGGGCTGGCACTGCAATGACGATGTTTACTGGGCGGGCGTGTGGGCGACGACCCAGGCTCCGGACTTGGCCTGCACGAACAGATAGGGCTTGACCGCCTCACGATCGCCGGTACGACCAACCTTGCCAAGAAGTCCGTTGGTTTGGGTCATTCCGGCTAGCGCGTCACGCATCTTCTGACGATCTGCCTGAAGCGTGTCGGGCCGCCCCATGATCTTTTGCTTTTCGATCAGATCCTTGAGCGTGAACACGTTCTCGAACGCTGCCGCGTTATGCAAGTCCATGTTGTACTTCGGATTGATCGCCTGGATCGCGGCCGCCGCATTCTTGGCGTTTTCGTTCACCGGGGCAAAGCTCGTCGGAATGACCAGGCCCTCGGCCTGCGCACCGCAACCTTGCAGCGTCTCCATGCTCGACGACGAGGTCAGGCCGATCATCAGCTTGGGCTTGACGTTCTGTCGCGCCATCTCCTTGAGCACACCACAGGTGGTGAACGGGTGAGCGGAAATCGCCACCACCTCGGCGTTGGCGCGTTTCATCTCGCGCACCTGATTGGAGAAGTTGATGTCGTTGAGCAGCCACTCGCTCTGGCCCTTGACCTCAAGCCCGTTGGCAGCAGCCTGCTTCTTCATCACGCCATACGTGGCATTGCTGTGGGCGAAGTCTTTTTCCACGCCGCCCCAGAAGGTCTTGAGCTCCGGGCGGCTAGCCTTGACCCACTCGAAGATCGATTTATACATATTGGCCTCGCTGGGCACATTACGAAATGACCACTGCGAGATTGAGGCCAGACCACCCTTGGCGGCGACGTCGGTATAGATCGGGAACTGAATGCCAGAGTCGGAGGTATCGCCGACCTTCTTCTGAAGAATGCCGAACACTGGTTCAGCCACATTCGAGCAGGTCGGACCAATGGCGACGATCGAATCGCTCTGCGACGCGATGCGGCGAAGCGCGTTGATCCCCTCTTCAGCGTTGCAGCGATCATCGAGGTATTCAATGACCAGGCGAGCCTTGCTGCCATCACCAAGCGTGACACCACCGGCCTTGTTGATGATGTTGGCAGCCGCCTGCATCGCCGCCTCGCTTTGCTGGCCAAAGATGCCGACGACACCGCTCTTGGCGCCGAAACCATAGATTTTCAGGGCCTTGTCCTGCGCCTGAGCTGCGCCCGCGGCCGCCAGAGCCGCCGTCGTGACAAGCATGGATCCGAGAATGCGTGATTTGCGCTTCATGGGTTTGTCTCCTTGAGTTTATTCGGCGTGTTCGCCGCTGCGTCCACGGCCGAATCTTCTGCCCGAAGCGCGCGCGATGACCATTTCAAACCGATCAATTCAGCGTTAAGGGCTCGGCAACGGGCGCGTTGCCCGCAATGAAAAGCAGGATTCGCACAATTGCAATTCCAGTACCAGGCGCTGCGATTCCACAATGCACGACGATTAGCTCAATAGTGGTGAACAAGGAGTCGTTGATGCCCGATCCGCATCTCGAAGGACCATTGGCGGGGATGCTGGTAGTTGCTCTCGAACAAGCCGTGGCTGCCCCCTACTGCAGCAGCCGGCTCGCAGACGCCGGTGCGCGCGTCATCAAGATCGAGCGTGCCGAAGGGGATTTCGCCCGCGGTTACGACAAGGCGGCGAACGGCGAGTCGTCCTACTTCGTGTGGATCAATCGTGGCAAGGAGTCGATTGAGCTAGACCTGAAAATGCCACAGGATCTGGCGTTGCTTGAAAACATGCTGGCTCAGGCCGATGTGTTCATCCAGAACCTCGCGCCCGGCGCCACTGCGCGACTGGGGATCGGTTCGGACGCATTGCGCGAACGCCATCCACGACTGGTGACCTGCGATATCAGTGGCTACGGAGAGTCGGGCCCGCTCTATCGGATGAAGGCCTACGACCTGCTGGTACAGGCCGAAAGCGGACTGATCGCGGTCACCGGCGCACCCGGCGACGGTGTGGACGCGCTTGGGCGGATCGGCGTTTCGGTGTGCGACATCAATGCCGGGATGAACGCACTGATCGGCATCCAGCAGGCATTGATGCAGCGTTCCCGCACCGGTCGCGGTTCGGGTGTGAAGGTCTCACTTTTCGATTCGGCCGCCGAACTGATGAGCGTGCCATATCTGCAGACACGCTATGGAGGCAAGGCTCCCGCGCGGGTCGGACTCAAGCATCCGTCGATCGCGCCATATGGCGCGTTCACCTGCGCCGACGGCCGCGACATCGTGATCTCGATCCAGAATGAACGCGAGTGGCAGGACTTCTGCCGCGAGGTGCTGCATGAACCCGACCTGCCGCAGGATCCGCGCGCCTGCGACAACGACTCCCGTGTGGCCAATCGCGCCTGGGTCGACGGCAAGGTGGCGGAGGTATTTGCCAGCCTGAGCAGCGCCGACGTGATCGACCGGCTGACCAGCGCACAGACCGCCTACGGCAGCGTCAACGGTGTCAATGACCTGATCGCCCACCCCCAGCTGCGCACTCGCCGAATGCCTGTTGGGAACCGCGTCCTGGAAGTCCCGGCGCTACCGTGGTGCACCGAATGGGAAGCGTCTGAATACCGGCCGGTTCCCCGAGTGAACGAACACGGGCCGGCGATTCGTGCTGAATTCGCAGGCAGCGCTCCAAGAAAGCGAGCCTGAGAGCCTAGCTGCCGCTCGGACACAAGCGCCGCCGCTGCATCAACAGCACGATCAGCAGCAGCGCAGCCGCCGGCAGAAACATCCATTCCTTGTCCGGACGGTCGGCCTCGATCTCCACCGCGGTGATCTGGAAGCTCTGCTCCAGTCCGAGCTTCTCGGCCTTGGAGCCGAACTTGACCGCTGCGACCTGTACCTGATCGCCGAGTGTCGACAGCGTCAAGCCAATGCCGGCAAGCCGCTGCCTGGCCGGGGCCACGTCGCCCAACGGCAGCAGCACGCCCTTGCGAACCGCGTCGCCATCCAGACTGGTGCCCTCGATCCAGACCCGCAGCCGGGCTTCGGCCGGCGCCTTCTCGATCTGCGCCATCAACTGGGTCGCCGGCAACTGACGGTAGGGCTCGTAGACCATGTCCCACCAGAACCCGGGGCGGAACAAGGTGAATGTGACCAGCAACAGCGCGAGCGTTTCGTACCAACGCGAGCGCACCAGCATGTAGCCCTGTGTGGCAGCGGCAAAGACCAGCATCGCGATCACCGCGCTGACAATGGTCAGCAGCAGATGGCCAACGCCGTCGATGCCGATCATCAGCAACTGCGTGTTGAAGATGAACAGGAAGGGCAGGATTGCGGTGCGCATGCTGTACGCAAATGCGGTGACGCCGGTCTTGATCGGATCACTACGGGCGATTGCCGCAGCCGCGAATGAGGCCAGACCAACCGGCGGTGTCACATCGGCCATCAGACCGAAGTAAAAGACGAACAGGTGCACCGCGATCAGGGGCACCAGCAGACCGCTTTGCGCGCCGAGTTCGACCACTACCGGGGCCATCAGCGTCGAGACGACGATGTAGTTCGCGGTGGTTGGCAGCCCCATGCCGAGCACCAGGCTGATCACCGCGACCAGCACCAGCATCAGCATCAGGTTGCCTCCCGAGAGCAGTTCGACGACCTCGGTCATCACCAGCCCGATGCCGGTCAGCGACACGGTGCCCACGATGATGCCCGCCGCAGCCGTGGCCACACCGATGCCGATCATGTTGCGTGCACCCACCTCCAGCCCGTCGATCAGATCGCGAAAGCCCTGTCGGGTGGATGCGCCCAGCGAACCCCGACCTCGCATCCAGGCCAGCAAGGGGCGCTGCGTCAGCATCACGAAGATCATGAACAGCGTCGCCCAGAATGCCGACAATCCTGGCGAGAGCTGCTCGACCATCAGGCACCAGATCAGCACGACGACTGAGAGCAGGTAATGCAGGCCGGATTTCAGCGTCGGCGCGATCTCGGGCAACTCAAACACCGGGGCGTCCGGGTCGTCGAGCGGCAGCTCCGGCTGGCGCGAGCCGACCCAAAGCAGGGCGCCATAGGCAGCGAGCAGGCCGGCGGATGCAATCGCCATCGAGGCCGATGGCCAGACCTGCTTGACCCAGCCCAGCGAGAAATAGACGACCCCGGACAGCACGATGAAGCCAGCCAGCGTAGCGAGCAGCTGCGCGAGTCGTTGCAGTGCAGTGGCCTGCGAGCGGCGCGGCAAGCCCTTCAGATCCGCCTTCAACGCCTCCAGATGCACGATGTACACGAGCGCGATGTAGGAAATGATCGCCGGCAGGAACGCATGCTTGATGACCTGCGTGTACGGAATGCCCACGTACTCGACCATCAGGAATGCGGCGGCCCCCATGACCGGGGGCATCAGCTGACCGTTGACCGAACTGGAGACCTCGACCGCACCTGCCTGGTCGCCGCGATAGCCGACCCGCTTCATCAGTGGGATTGTGAAGGTTCCGGTGGTGACCACATTGGCGATCGACGAACCGGAAATCAACCCGGTGGCCGCTGAAGACACGACCGCCGCCTTGGCCGGACCGCCGCGCATATGGCCGAGCAGCGCAAACGCGCTCTTGATGAAATAGTTTCCGGCACCCGCCTTATCGAGCAGGCTTCCAAACAGCACAAACAGAAAAATGAACCCGCTGGAGACGCCAAGGGCAACACCAAACACACCTTCGGTTGTCAGCCACTGATGCGACATCGCCCTCGATAGCGATGCCCCTTTGTGCGCGATCAGATCCGGCATGTACGGACCGGCGAAGGTGTAGCCGAGGAACACCAACGCGACGATCACCATCGGCAGCCCGAGCGCCCGGCGGGTCGCTTCGAGAAGCGTGATCAGACCCAGCACCGCGACGACTAGATCCTGCGTAGTCGGCTGGCCGGGTCGCTCCGCAAGCTCACGATAGAAAGTAAACAGATACGCGGCGCAAAACGCGCCGAGCAAGGCGAGCACCCAGTCGGCAACCGGAATTCGATTGCGCGGCGAGGCCTTGAATGCCGGAAACGCGAGGTAGGCGAGAAAGATCGAGAACGCGAGGTGAATCGCGCGCGACTGCGTGTCATTGAACACCAGCACGCCGAACTCAAACGGCAAGGGCGAGGCGATCCAAAGCTGAAACAACGACCAGGTCAGCGCAACCAGCAGGATGATCCTCGCGACCAGTGGCCCTGGCTTGCGGCCGCCGGTGTCGGTATCGCTCACCAGCTGATTGACGTCCAGATCGCCGGCGCTGTTTGGTTGACTCGTCATTGCACGCCCTCAAGAAAACGAAAAGCCCGGGAGCCCTGCGCCCCCGGGCTTGTTCGACAGGTCGGAGCGGTGGATTACATCCAGCCCTTTTCCTTGTAGTACTTGACCGCACCCGGGTGCAGCGGGGCCGACAGTCCGTCCTTGATCATGTTCTTCGGATCAAGCTTGGCGAAGGCCGGATGCAGCTTCTTGAAGTCATCAAAGTTCTCGAACACCGACTTCACCATCTGGTACACAGTGGCCTCCGGCACCTTGGTCGAAGTCACGAAGGTGGCGAGCACGCCGTAGGTGGGGGTCGGATTCGGATTGCCAGCGTACAGCCCGCCAGGAATCTGGGTCTTTGCGTAGTAGGGGTTCGACGCAACCAGCTTGTCGACCGCAGCCCCGGTCAGCGGAACCAGTTTGGCGCCGCAGGTGGTCACCGGATCTTGGATGTTCGCGCTCGGATGCCCAACGCCATAGAAGAACCCGTCGATCTTGTTGTCGCACAGGGCAGCGCCATGCTCGTCAGCTTTCAGCTCGGAGGCAAGGCTGAACGACCCGGTGGTCCACCCCATCGCGGACAGCAACTCCTCCATGGACGCACGCGTGCCGGAACCCGGGTTACCGATATTGAAGCGCTTGCCTTTCAGGTCGTCGAATTTCGTTGCATTGGCCTCCTTGCGGGCCAACACTGTGAACGGCTCCGGGTGCACCGAGAACACCGCACGCAAATCGCCGAAGGCGCCCGACTTTTCAAACACCTTGGTGCCCTTGGTGGCGTGATACTGCCAGTCGGACTGCGCAACGCCGAAATCGAGTTCACCGGCGCGAATCGTATTGATGTTGAACACCGAACCACCCGTGGACTCCACCGAGCAGCGGATCCCATGCGTGGCACGGTCCTTGTTCATCAGACGGCAAATTGCACCGCCGGCTGCGTAGTACACGCCGGTGACACCACCGGTGCCGATCGTGACAAATTTCTGCTGCGCAAGCACCGGAGCTGACGGCAGCGAAGCACCGATCGCGGTGATGGCCAGCGTCAGGCTCAAGGCCATCCGACGAGTAAGTTTGGCTTTCATGTTGTCTCCTTGGTTTTAGAACGGTACTGAAGTTTTATCGACGGCATCTCACAGACTGTCATTCAAAATCGACCAAGCGATTGCGCTCGATAGAGAAACTAGGCAGTGATGTTACCTACCCGGAAATTCTGGCAGACATTGGAATTGCGCCGATCGCGGTATCAATCGCCTTGCGCAAGCGCAGCACGATTTGATCCAGATCCTCGGTCGTCGCGATGAACGCGGGCGCCAGCAACACATGGTCTCCGATCCGGCCATCGATAGTACCGCCCATCGGATAGACCATCAGACCATGACGCATCGCCTGTCGCTTGACCTGCGCGTGGAGCTTGTGCACCGGAGAGAAGGGCTCCTTGCTGGCCCGATCTGCCACCAGTTCAATCGCCTGGAAGAGCCCTCGGCCACGGATGTCGCCCACATGGGGGTGCACCCCGAATTCGCCTTGCAGCCTTGCGGTCAGTGCGTCTCCAAGCCGCCGAACCTGGGTCAGCAGTCCATCGCGATGAATGATCTTTTGTACGGCCAGCGCCGCGGCGCAAGCGACTGGATGCCCGAGATAGGTATGACCGTGCTGAAAAGAGCCGCTACCCTGGCGCATCGGCTCGACGATCCGACCATGGGCCAGCACAGCCCCGATCGGCTGATACCCGCCGCCAAGCCCCTTGGCGATGATCAGCAGATCCGGGGTCACCCCCTCCTGCTCGCAGGCATGCAGCGAACCGGTACGGCCCATACCGCACATCACTTCATCGAGGATCAGCAAAATTCCGTGCTTATCGCATAGCTCGCGAACGCCCCGGAAATAACCCGGCACCGGCGTCAGTGCACCCGAGGTCGCACCGCCGACCGTCTCAGCGACAAAGGCGATGACATTGTCTCCGCCTAGCCGTTCGATGGCCTGCTCAAGTTCGGCGACCAGGCGCTCGCCATACGCCTGCGGTGTTTCGTCAGAACGACGATCCCGATATTCGTAGCACGGCGAAACATGGGTCACATCGATCAGGATCGGCCTGAACTGTGCCCGCCGCCATTCATTGCCCCCGACCGCAAGCGCGCCGAGCGTATTGCCGTGATAGCTCTGACGGCGCCCAATGAAGTGGCGACGCTGCGGCTGGCCAATCTCGACGAAATACTGTCGCGCCATCTTCAGCGCCGCCTCGACCGCTTCGGAGCCGCCGCTGACTAAATACACATGGGACAGACCCATTGGCGCCGTCGCAATCAGCTGCTCGCCGAGTTCCTCGGCCACGTCGGTGGTGAAAAATGAGGTGTGCGCGTACGCCAGCTTATCGGTCTGCTCGTGCATTGCACGCAAGACCTCCGGATGGCCATGGCCCAGGCAAGACACTGCTGCCCCGCCACTGGCGTCGATGTATACCTTGCCATCGGAATCTGTGATCCGCAGGCCTTCGCCCTTGACTGCTCTGGGCGGGGTGGTCTGCAGCTGGCGATGCAAAACTCGGCTGTCGTTCATGATCGAGGCAGGGTCGAACCAATACGGTTCGGAAAGCGAATCGGAAAGGGATTTTGTTAACCCGACCAGTTTAAGAACCTGTCGATCAAGATGTAATTGACTTATTTACGCCCACCCATAACAAAAACGCATGGATTGGTGCGAACCGCGGACCTGCCCGAAGGTCGGCAGACCCGGATTCTTGCCAGCTCAGGCGAGCTGTTCGACCGCCTGCTGGAAGCAGCGCGTGAAATACTTGGAAGTCAGGGTATTGGCACCCGCCGTCGGCCGAAGCGCGTGAACCGTCGTCCGGATTTCCGGTTCAATCGGCAGAACATCGGCCAGCGTCGGGTCTACCGCGGCCGCAGTGCAGCTCTCGACCAAAGCCATCCCCAGCCCATACTGAGCCATCGCGATCGCCGCATGGTAGGTCTGCACCGTCATCTTGATCTCGAGATCGATTTCGTGGTCTCGCAGAATCTGACCGAGCGTGATCGCCAGCGGATCGCGATTGTCGAGCCAAATCGCCGGACGACCAGGCAGTTGCTCCAGCGTAATCTTTCCGGCCGCGAGCTCACGTTTGGTGAAAAAACCCTTCGGTGCAACGCAAACGACGCGTCTCATCCCGAGCAGGTCCTGCTCCAAAGCCGGGTGAGTGACCCCGCTGAATACGTAGCCGACATCCGCCTGCTGCAAGACCAGCGACTTGATGATGTCTGGTGAGTGGAGCGATTCGTGATGCACGATCACATTCGGATGTCGCTTGCGAAACAGCACCATCGCACGCGGCATCACGTCGTAGCTGAGCGCCAGAACGGTGAGTACCCGGAGTTCGCCCTCGCCGGACCCGGTCTTCAGACCCTGCGCCATCCGCTGAAGCTCATCGAGCTGTGCGAACAAGGTCTCGACATGCGGATACAGTGCCTGCGCCTCGGCGGTGGGACGCAGTCTGCCGCCAACGCGATGAAACAGCGCAAAGCCGAGCCGCAACTCCGCGTGCTTGAGGGTTCGGCTCACTGCCGGCTGGGTGACGCTGATCATCCGAGCCGCGGCTGTGACACTGCCGGTCAGCATGATCGCGTTGAAGACTTCAATGTGTCGCAGGCGCATGTCGGTCGGGGCGCTATCCGCAGCCCCCCCCATTTCGTGATCAGGGTGAGTTCGCTAGCCTGACAGCTTGCCGCAGACCCCCTACACTCGGCAACTGTCCGAA
>JALRBB010000129.1 GCA_023257915.1 Quisquiliibacterium sp.
CCGACAAGCACGCTGGCTGCAGCGACAGATTGCTGTCACTAGCGTTTGCCGCGCATCGTCCACCAGATCAGTAACGATACGACGACCAGGATACCGGCCGCCTCGAGATAGATCACCCACATGAGATTTCGCTCCGCTCGCCGGCATTTTAGCGCCGTGTCAGTCGCGACCGCCCTGCTGCTGGCGGCTTGCGCGCAGCAGCCACTGCCGGCTACCGAGAAAGAGCGACCGGGGGGCCGGACGGAGAAACCATCCACGTCACAAGGCTCGGATTCCCGACGGGCATTCGACCGGATTCCCGGTTGGCGCGAGGACGACCTCCTGGGCCTGCCAGATGCGATCGAACGCCAGTGCCGGTTGACCAGACCCCCGGGCAAGTGGCCACAACTGTGCCGGGAATTCCGAGCCCGCCGGGGCCAGTTGCGAGCCTGGATCGAAGCGCGCTTTGAGCCGCGGCTGCTGCGCAATGAGGACGGATCCGCGCATGGACTGCTGACCGGCTACTACGAGCCCCTGCTGACTGGCACACTAACACGTCGCTCGTCCGCACAGGTCGCCCTGTATCGCCTGCCGCCCGCCCAATTACTGGCCGGGAAACCCTCACGCGCGAAGATTGAAGACGAGAACCTGCTGGCCGGCCATGAGTTGGCCTGGATCGACGATCCGGTCGAAGCCTTCTTCCTGCATGTGCAAGGCTCCGGACGGATCCGCCTGGACGACGGGAGCTGGATGCGGGTCGGCTATGCGGGACACAATGGGCAGCGTTATCGGGCGATCGGCAGCGTGCTGATTCAGCGCGGTGCACTGCAGGCAGGCCAGGTCGATGCGCAGGCGATCCGCGACTGGCTGCATGCCAATCCGTCACAGGCACGCGAGGTGATGCAAAGCAATCCTCGCTATGTGTTCTTCCGGGAAATCCGGGGCGTCGCCGTTGACGAAGGTCCAATCGGTTCGCTGGGCGTCCCGCTGACCGCCCGCAGGTCACTGGCAGTCGATCGCAAGCGGATCCCCGACGGGTCGCTGATGTTCATCGATACAACGAACCCACTGGACGGCCGGCCGCTGCGCAAGGCCGTGATGGCGCAGGACACCGGGGCCGCGATCGTCGGCCAGGTCAGGGCCGACCTTTTCTGGGGCAGCGGCGTTGATGCCGGCGAGGTGGCCGGCCGCATGAAGCAGCGCGCACAACTCTGGGTGCTGGAGCCTCGCGACTGACGCGATTGCGAAGGTCGGTGCTCAAGCTCAGGGCTTGGAATTTTCCTGCAGCATTTTTTCGAATTGGTCGCCGGCAACATAGCCCTGCAAACGGCGCCCGTTGCTGAAGAACACCGTCGGGGTGGCGTTGACGCCAAGTTTTTGCGCGAGATCGCGCAGCTTGGGCATCGGGTTGTCGCAGGTGCCGGGATTGTCTGGCACCTTGCCGCTGATCAACAGGTCGTTCCAGGCGGCTGACTTATCGGAGGCACAAAGCGCCTTCTTGGCCTTGGTTTCGGAGTCCGGCGACAGGAATGCAACCACGTATGTGTAGATGGTGACATCCTTCAGGTTGGCCAGATCGCGACGCATCTTCTTGCAATAGCCGCAATTGGCGTCCTCGAAGATTGCAAACACCCGGTTCCCATTGCCGTGCACCTGCTTGATCGCGATGTCGAGCGGCAGATCCTTGAAGTTGATCGACATCAGTTCGTCGACCCGCTCACGCGTCAGGTTACGGTTGGAGCGCAACTCGACCAGATTACCCTCGATGAACGCGAACTGCCCTTTCTCGTCGACATAGATCAGGTCGTTGCCGATCCGCACCTCCCAAATGCCGGAGACCGGTGTCTTGCGAACCTCCTCGACCTGGTAGCGGCCCTTGAGCCAGCCGTTGACTGCGGAGCGCACATTGGCGCCTGCATCGCCCGATTGCGCCGAGGCAAAACCGGCACAACTGATGGCGACCAGCGCGATCAGCGACTTGATCAGGCTCTTGATGCCCGTCAGGGCGCGAAACGAATGCATTGAGACTCCTTCAGGATGCGGCGTGCGCGACCAGACGTCGCTTGAGCCAAGATGAACTTTCAACCAGGCGCCAGCCGAGGTCTCTGGCTGCGAGCATTGGACGCACCAGAGCCGGCAGCGCGGGCTCTGACTCGGGATCGAACAGGCGCTGCAGCCCGTCGGTTGCCATACGCATCATTGCCACCGGTTCGCTGCGCGCGCGTTCGTAGCGGCGCAGCAGCATCGGATCGCCGGGATCGCGGAAAGGCTCGCGTGCATGAATCACATCGAGCAGACACTGCAGATCGCCAAAACCCAAATTCATGCCCTGCCCGGCCAGCGGATGCACCACATGCGCGGCATCGCCAATCAGCGCCAGGCGCGGCGCAATCAGTCGCTCGACTTGCAGCAGGCGCAAGGCAAAGGGTCGCGCTGGCGTGATCATCTGCAAGCGGCCGAGCATCCCCCCGGAAATCTCGCTCACCTTGTCCGCGAGCCGTTCTGGTTCGAGATCGACCAGCGTCTGCGCGAGCACCGTTGGCGCCGACCACACAATGCTGCAACGATCTCCGGGCAATGGCAGTAGCGCGAGGATGCCGTGATCGCCGAACCATTGCCAGGCGCAGTCACGATGCGGCAGCGATGTTTCGAAATTGGCAACAACCGCAGTTTGTGGATAGTCGCGAACCGTCGAGTGCATGCCGGCGAGTTCCCGAAGCGCCGACGCAGCACCATCGGCGCCGACCAGCAAGCGAGCCTGCAACTGCCGCCCGTCTTGCAGCGTGACACTGGCACCATGCGGCTGCACGTCAAAGGAGTCCACCACGCCATCGAGAATGGCGACGTTGGCAAAGCCAAGGGCGCGATCCAGGGCCGAGCTCAGGTTCTGATGTTCGACGATCCAGGCCAGCGCCTCGACTTTCGACTCATAGGCACTGAAATGCAGTTCGGGAGCACCCGGGCGGCTGGACGGAAAGACCCGCATGTCGAACACCGGTGCGACGCGCGATGCGTCGATCGCATCCCAGACGCGCAGTTGCTGCAGCAGCGCGCGGGTGGCGGGCGACAGTGCGAAGATGCGCGAATCCCATTGCGCATCGGCGGCAGAAGTTTCCGCCACCGGGGCCACGATCGCAATCTTCAAACCCAGGCGGGACAAACCCAACGCAGCCGCCGCCCCGATGGCACCGCGGCCAACGACCAGTGCGTCGAACGAAGTGGCGGTCGAAAGAGCGTACATCTAGGGGATTATAGGCTGGCGTGGACAGTTGCATGCCTGCCGTAATAGGCTTGGCGACGATCACACGCGACCCCACCGTTCAATCGCATGAACCGCACCGAACGCCTGTACCGGATCGACCAATTACTGCACCAGCGCAGCGTGGTGACGCGCGCGGAATTGCTGGCGGAACTTGAGATTTCCTGGGCAACGCTCAAGCGCGACCTGGCGTACATGCGCGATCGCCTGAACGCGCCAATCGTGTTTGATAACGAGCGCGGTGGATACTGCTTCGATCGCAGCGGCGCCGGCCCCCAGTATGAGCTTCCGGGGCTATGGTTCAGCCCACAGGAGGTGCTGGCGCTGCTGACCATGCACCGACTGCTCGATGAACTCGACAGCGGTGGCCTGCTCGGCCCACAGGTCGGACCCCTGATGGCGCGTCTGCATGGCCTACTTGAAAGCAATGCGGGCAGCGCCGACGAGATCATGAATCGGGTGCGAATCATTGCTGCGCACAACCGTCCGGTGCCGCCGCGCTGGTTCGAAGTGGTTGGCAGTTCGCTGGTGCAACGGCGACGTATTGAGATCCTTTACTACACCCGAACCCGTGATGAGACGACCCGGCGCGAGGTCTCACCGCAGCGACTGGTGCACTATCGGAACGCCTGGTACCTGGACGCCTGGTGCCATCGCAGCGACGCGTTGCGAATCTTTTCGCTGGACGCGATTCAGCAGGCCCGGGTCATTGACCGCAAGGCACGTAACGTGAGCCCGGCGGAAATCGACCGGGAACTGGGAAGTGGCTACGGGATCTTTCGCGGACGCAAGCTGCGCCACGCGGTTCTACGCTTTGCCCCCGATGCCGCACGCTGGGTCAGCGCGGAGGTCTGGCATCCGCAGCAGCAGTCGCAGTGGCTGGCCGACGGCCGCCTGGAATTGACGCTGCCGTATTCCGAGTCGCCAGAACTCGAGATGGACATCCTGCGCCATGGTGAACTGGTCGAGGTGATCGCCCCGGATGCTCTGCGCGAGAAGATCGCTGAACGCCTGATCAAGGCGACCCGCAACTACCCGCAGCCTGAATCGCGCACCAGCGGCCGAAAAAAGGTCCACTGAGCCAACCCAGGATGGCTGGTGCTAGGCCGTCGCAAGTCGACATCACGCCAGGTCGCGTCATTTCGGACATCGGGCGCTTATGCCGTATACTCCTTCGCTCGATGCACACGTCGCGGGTGTTCTGGTCTCCGATCGACAGTGCGCCGGCTGCAAAGTCGGAGATGGCCAAGTAGCTCAGTTGGTAGAGCAGAGGACTGAAAATCCTTGTGTCGGTGGTTCGATTCCGCCCTTGGCCACCAAAGAATTCAAGGAATCCCCGGTTAGCAGGTGCTTACATACCTGGCCGGGGATTTTATTTTTAACCCGGCACTGGTGAGCGTATTGCGCAGCGCACCCGTCGGCGGCTTTTCCCGAAAAGGAAATATTCGATGAAGCAAATCCCAGCCCTGATCCTGACCGCCCTGATGGCCATTTGCGGGGCGTCCGCATCTGCCGCACCAGCCGTCACCGCACCACAGGTGAAAAATCCGCAGCGTGTGCTGCTGGTTGGCCATAGCTATATCTACTATGGGGACAGCCTGCACAACCATCTGCGCCGGATGGTCGCTGCCGCCGATGCGGAACTCGGCAAAAAATTGCAGTACCAGAGAGATTATACAAAATAACCAATCTATACGAATACAATCGATCACTAGCAGTAGGCGCAAGTGAACCACTTTGCTCATCGCCAACTTTCAAAGGAATAGCTTGTTGGGTATCTAAGTCCAAAC
>JALRBB010000135.1 GCA_023257915.1 Quisquiliibacterium sp.
GTGAACTATCAGGCGGCGTCTGCGGCATCGTTGGGGTCGGCGCGATCGGAACCCGCCTGGCCGCGGTCTGCGCCGGGCTCGGGATGCAGGTAATTGGCTTGACTCGTCGCCCAGACACCTTGCCGCCGGGTGTGCGCGCGGTCGACAAGCAGGAGCTGTTCGAGAGCTCAGACGCCGTGATCCTTTGCTGTCCGTTGAACGAGCAGACCCGCGGGTTTGTGGACTGCCGGACGATCGCCGCAATGAAACGCAATGCAATTCTGATCAATGTGGCTCGCGGACCGGTCATCGATACCTCGGCGCTGCTGGCGGCCTTGCGCGAGGATCGGATCGCTGGCGCGGCCCTCGATGTCCACGAAGTCCAGCCGATACCCGCTGGTGATCCGCTGTTCGAGGCGCCAAATCTGCTGCTGACTCCGCATGTCGCCGGGATCACGAATCACAGCCTGCGGGCGATGAGCCTGGGCGCTGCGACGGCCATGCTTGCGCTGTTGCGCGGCGAGCGTGGGCCGAATATTGTCAACCCGGAGGTCTTCGATTGAGGATTGGCTGCTCCTAGGACGCTGAGCCGGACAGGGCTGCCGCGCGCTGGCAGGGAAAGCCCGCCCAGCGTTGGAATTTCCGCCAACCGGGTCTGTCGCATTGCCGAGGCTTGCGGTACCCGGCCGCTTGCCTATACTGGCTCGCCAATACCCACGACTACCCACCGCTCAGGAGCCTCGCCATGTCCGTGCATCCGATTTCCAAGTCACAAGCCGTTGATCCGATCGCTCAGGCCAAGGTTCAGCTGGCGGCCGCCCATCGGCTCGCAGTGGTCCACGAGCTCGAAGAGGGTATCGACAACCACTTCACGGTCACCGTGCCCGGCTATGACGATCGTTATCTGATCCTGCCGTTCGGATTGCACTGGTCGGAGGCCAAGGCCAGCGACTTGATGGTGTTTAACGAGAAAGGTGAGACCCTCGAGGGCCAAGGAGTGGTCGAACTGTCGGCCCAGTGCATCCACGCGCCAATCCATCGGATCACCGGTGCCAAGGTGGTGCTGCATACCCATCAGACCTGGGCGCTGGCGCTGAACATGCTCAAGGAGAATCGTCTGTTGCCGACCTCGCAGACCGCAGCCTTTTTCCATGGGCATATTGCCTATGACGACCACTATGCCGGCACGGCGGACTTTCTTGAGGAGGGCGAGCGTCTGGCCGGTCTGATCGGTAGCAAGCAGGTGGTTTTCATGAAGAACCATGGCGTGCTGGTGGTCGGCGATTCCATTCCCCAGGCGTATCGGCGGCTGTACATGCTCGAGCGGGTCTGCAGGATGCAGGTACTCGCAATGAGCACCGGCCGCGAACTCGAGGTGCTGAGCCAGGAGATCGTCGATCAGGTGCAATCGGTGCCGCGCGACGAGCGCCATCCGCGCGGTGAGCGCCATCGCCTGTTCTTTGAGGCGATGATGCGGGTGCTCGATCGGGTCAATCCGGGTTACGCCGACTGATTTGCAGCCGCGCGCCGACTCGGAGACGCCGATGAGTGATTCGCTGGTGGCCGATGCGTTTCGGCAAATTCGCGAGCGGCTGGACTCTGATCCAGGGCTCGTGGCGCGCGGCCGCTTCGTCAATGCCACCGTGATCATTGCGGTTGGATCTGACGAGTGGCGGCTAAGAATTGTCGACGGGCGCATCACTGAACTGGACGCCGGTCCGTTCGTGATGCCCAGCTTCACCTTCCGGATTTCGGCGCCGCGCGATGAATGGTTGCGCTTCTGGCAGCCGCTACCGCCGCCGGGCTCGCATGATTTGTTCGCGCTGCTCAAGCGACGAGTGCTGCGCTTCGAGGGCGAGTTGCAGCCGCTGATGGCCAACCTGTTCTATTTCAAGTTCCTGCTTGCGGCGCCCCGCGCTGCCGGGAGCGTGGCATGAGTGCGTACATCGAGCCAGTCGTTGGCCGTTACATGCACCTGGAAATTGATGGGCGCAGCCATCGGATCTATTTCGAGGAAGCCGGCAAGGGCATTCCCTTGCTTTGTCTGCACACCGCTGGATCGGACGGGCGCCAGTTCCGGGCGCTGCTCAACGACGCCGCCATTACGCGCGATTACCGCGTCGTGGTGTTCGACATGCCCTGGCATGGAAAATCATCCCCGCCCGACGGTTGGCATCACGAGGAATATCGACTCACGTCGGCGTCCTACGTGTCGCAGATTCTCGCCGTTATGCAAGGCCTCGCGCTGGAGCGTCCAGTGGTCATGGGTTGTTCGATCGGAGGGCGAATCGTGCTGCATCTGGCCGAGCAGCATCCGGAGAAATTCCGCGCGATCATCGGACTGCAGAGTTCACCGGCGGTCGATCCGTATTACGACACTAGCTGGCTGCATCGTCCTGATGTGCACGGTGGCGAGGTCTGCGGCGCAGTTGCCTACGGTCTGACTGCACCGACCAGTCCGGATGCCGATCGCTGGGAGACGGTCTGGCACTACATGCAAGGCGGTCCTGGCATCTTCAAGGGTGACATGTATTTCTACAAGGTCGACGGAGACATCCGCGACCGCGTCGACCGGATCCAGGCCGACAAGGTGCCCATTCATCTGTTGACCGGCGACTATGACTTTTCGTGCACGCCACAGGCGACTCGTGAGCTGGCCGAGCGACTCGGGCCTTCCGTCAGTGCGCAGATCATGAAGGATATGGGCCATTTCCCAATGAGCGAAAACCCGGCACGATTTCTTGAATACCTGCGTCCGGTGCTCGAATCGATCAAAACAAGCGCGTAAGCGCGTTGTTGTGACGAGAACTTTTGGAGAGATTTGGATGCGACTCGATGGAAAGATCGGTCTGGTCACTGGGGCGGCTTCAGGCATGGGGCGTGCCGGTGCGCTGCTCTTCGCCCGCGAGGGCGCGGCGGTCGGTGTGGTCGACCGCGATGCGCAGGGGGTGGCTCGTGTGGTCGATGAGATTCGCGCCGCAGGCGGACGGGCGCAGGGGATCGTGGTCGATTTGCGCAGCGACGAAGGCGCCCGTGAAGCGGTTGGTGCGACCGTGGCTGCATTCGGCGGTCTGGATTTCGCCTGGAATCATCTGGGCCATCCGGGCCCGGCGCGGGTCGAGGGGCTGGCGCGCGATGACTTCGATCTCGCGGTCGACCTGAATCTGCGCAGCATCATCACCACCACCGAAATGGCGATTCCGGCAATGCGCGCTCGTGGCGGCGGTGCATTGCTATTCACCGGCTCGACTGCCAGCCTGGTTGGCTCCCCGTACAGTCCGGTGTACTCGGCAATGAAGCACGCGGTGGTTGGCTTCATGAAGGCGCTGGCACTACGACTGGCACCGGAAAATATCCGCGCCAACGCCGTCTGCCCGGGCCCGATCGAGACGCCGATGCTGCCGGTGTTCGGCAATCGGCCAGATCAGCCGGGTCGCGGCGAGGATATGAGCGAGGCCAAGCTTGCAGAGCGCAAAAAGGTGGTGCCCTTGCTGCGCTTCGGGCAACCCGAGGAAGTGGCGGCTGCTGCCTTATTCCTGTTATCGAAAGAGTCGTCGTTCATTACCGGGGTAGCCCTGCCAGTTGATGGCGGAATCACCGCGAAATAGCGGAACGATCGACTCCGGTTTTAGGGTCCTTTGCGTGTCAGCTGATGGGCCAGTGCATCCCAGGCACTGAGCAGAAGCTTTTCGACGCGTTCGTCGACGGCGATCGGCTGCGAACCGAAGCGAGCAATGACCAGACCCGCACGCGGGGCGACGTATAGCTGTTGTCCGTACACGCCGAGCCCGCGAATTGCGCCGTGCACGTCGTGCGAAATCCACCACTGGTCGTGATAGGACCAACCTTCAAACATCGCGTAGCCGGCATGGCGAAAGGCCTCGCGATCCGAACCGCGCGCGATCTGTTCAAGAACCTGTGCCGAAATAATCTGATCGTTGCCTATCCGGCCATGGTTGCGGATTAGCTCGCCGAAACGGGCCAGGTCGCGCAAGGTGACGCACAGTCCACCACCGGCGTCAGCAATGCCGGTTGGGTCGACAGCAAAGTAGCCGTCCTGTTGTGCTCCGATTCTTTGCCAGATCCGCTCGGACAATAGGGTGGGTAAAGACTTGCCGCTAGCCCTTTGCACCAACCAGGACAGTACCTGGGTATTCGGCGTGATGTATTCGAAGCCGCCGTGGTGAGGCCCCGCGGCGGCGATTGTGGGCAGATATTCATAAATCGAACGCGGTCCAGCGTATAGCCGAAGCCGTTGCGGTCGAAGTGAACCAGCGTCTTGCGGGTCGCGCCGCCGATCTGCTGATCCGCCAGGATCATCTCGTTGATGCCGTCGTAATCCCACTCGTCGTGGGGCGTCATCTGATAGACCCACTTCGCCTTGCCGGTGTCCAGATCGCGCGCCCACACCGTCATCGACCAGCGGTTGTCGCCCGGACGCTGCTTCGGGTT
>JALRBB010000149.1 GCA_023257915.1 Quisquiliibacterium sp.
AATGACCTGCGTGCACGTGAGTTTTACGAGAAGCCCACCGCCGAGCGCAAGCGCAAGAAAGCCGCTGCTGTAAAGCGTCACTACAAGCGCGTTCGCAGCCAGATGCTGCCTGCTCGCAAGTACTAAATCCCCTGCGCTCAAGCCATTGAGCAGCATCAAAGCAAGGCTGGCCGACGACATCAAGTCGGCCATGCGCGCCAAAGACTCGCAGCAGCTCACCACCCTCCGGCTGGTCAGCGCTGCGATCAAACAAAAAGAAGTTGACGACCGAGTAGAACTCGACGACCCAGCCGTGCTGGCGGTCATCGAGAAGATGGTCAAGCAGCGCAAAGACGCCATCGAGCAGTTCAGCGCCGGCGGTCGCCAAGACCTGGTCGACAAAGAATCCGCCGAACTCCTGCTGCTCACCGGTTACCTGCCCGCCCAGTTGTCCGCCGAAGAGATCGCTCAGGTGATTGATGCGGCCATTGCGCAGGTGGCAGCAGACGGTGCCAGCGGCCCAGCCGCCATGGGCAAGGTCATGGCCAGGATCAAGCCTCAGCTGGCTGGTCGTGCCGACATGGGTTTGGCCTCTCGCCTTCTCAAAGACAAACTCGCCCAGTCCTGAGCTCGGGACCGGTGTCAAAATAAGGCCATGATCCCCCAGGCCTTCATCGACACGCTGCTTCAACGCGTCGACATTGTCGAGCTCGTCGGCAGTTACGTTCAGCTCAAAAAAGCAGGTATCAACTACAGTGGGCTTTGCCCCTTTCACACCGAAAAATCACCGTCCTTCACGGTGAGCGCCAGCAAGCAGTTCTATCACTGCTTTGGCTGCGGTGCGCATGGCTCGGCGATCGGCTTTCTGATGGAGCATTCCGGGCTGTCGTATGTCGAAGCGATCCGCGATCTGGCGCAGTCGGTCGGCATTCCGGTGCCCGACGAAGGGCCGTCGGCGAACCGGGAGCAGGCTCGCGCACCGGGTCTGATCGAGTTACTCGCCCGCGCCGAGCGCTTCTACCGTGACCGTCTGAAGGACTCGACACGGGCAGTCGACTATCTGAAGGGACGCGGATTGAGTGGTCGCACCGCTGCCCGCTTCGGCATCGGTTATGCGCCAGAAGGATGGCGCCCCTTGCAGGCGGCGATGCCCGATTACGCGGCACCCGAACTGCTCGAGGTAGGGCTGGTGATCGAGTCACAGGGGAAGGCGGGCGAGCACTCTGGCAACGCTGGCAACGCCGGCGGGGCTGGCCCTGCGCAACCAGCCGGGCCGGCCAGGCGCTACGACAGGTTCCGTGACCGGATCATGTTTCCGATCCGTAATCCCCGCGGTCAGGTGATCGGGTTCGGTGGCCGGATCATCGACAGCGGCGAACCCAAGTACATGAACTCGCCGGAAACGCCGCTGTTCTCGAAGGGACGCGAGTTGTACGGGTTATTCGAGGGCCGTGATGCATTGCGTCAGGCCAACTGCGCGATTGTTGTCGAGGGCTACATGGATGTCGTGATGCTTGCCCAGCACGGTGTGGCGAACTGTGTCGCAACCCTTGGCACCTCGACGACGCCTGACCATGTGCGCAAGCTGCTTCGGGTGGTCGATCGGGTGGTCTTCTCGTTCGACGGGGACTCGGCCGGTCGCAAGGCCGCCTGGCGCGCGTTGCAGGCCTGTTTGCCAGAGGCGGCTGACACCAAGCGGATGGAGTTCCTGTTTCTGCCGCCTGAGCATGACCCGGACAGCTACGTCAGGGAGCATGGGCCGCAGGGTTTCGAGGCATTGCTGGCGCAGGCTCTGCCGCTGTCCGAATTCATGATCCAGGAATTGTCGGCTCAGGTGGACCTGGCCGAGCCCGAAGGCAGGGCGCGCTTTCTTGCGCTTGCACAGCCGATGCTTCAGGCCCTGCCGCCAGCCGCGTTCCGGTTGCAGTTGGTGCACCGGGTCGCCGACGTCGCCGGGGTCGCGGCATCCGAACTGGGGCAGCTTCTTGCGGCCGCTCCCTCGGGGCATCGTGCAGCCACCGGCGGGGCGCCGAAGTCAAGCGGCCCGCCCTGGGGAAATGAGACCGCAGGCGAACCCGCTTCGGCGCGCGCGGGAAAAACCGGCCGGCCGGGTTGGCGCGAGCGCTCCTTCGCGACGGCTCCCGCCGGCAGGCCGGCATTGCGCCCAAGAGCCGCTCCGCCGTCGCTGCCGCGCAGAATCCGTCTGCTGTCCGCGCTGCATCCGGCTCTCGCAATCGAGCCCCCGGCGGCCGAGTTTCTCCCGGCAGAGGTGCTGGACTGGCTCGCTCTGGTGCGTGAGCAACCAGCGGGAAGCGCATTTGCGGTCATTTGCGAGGGATTGCGTGAGCAGATGCCCGATCTGATCGCGGGTCTAGAGCGCGATGCGGCAGCGGATCGCTCGATGGTCGCGGAAATGTCGCTGGACGAGGCGCGGGCAGAGTTCGACGGAGCCCTCGCGCAGCTGCGGGATCGAAGCATCCGGGATGAGCTTGATGCGATCGTCGCCCGGGGAATGCAAACCGAAGCGGACCGTGCGCGTTATCAGCAATTGCTGGCTCTCAGGGCTCGCGCGTGATATCATAGTCGGTTCCACATTGCATCTTGTTTCGAAGTCGCCCTTCCGGGACGGAAGCCCAGGACTGCGTCCGAAATAACAGTCGCAACATCGAGCAGTCGCAACATCGGCAAAGTTGGGCAGGGGCTTGAAGGTGCGGCAGCGCGTGACTCTGGGCTCTCCCGCACGGTTCGATAAAGCGGGGCGCCGCGCGAGTGCGACAAAGCGGGGGCGTGGCGTGACCTGTGAGATCGGGGCCCTGGCAGGCATGTGCTGACAGGTTTTACGGTCCGAATGCGACCGATTCGATGAGCGTCGTACGGCAGTGCAGGCGACATAGACGAGATTCGATCAAGACACCAACCAAGAAGGCGACCTCAAGGTGAGCAGCAAGGTGACCAGCAAAGCAGCGAAAAAAGCGACGAAGGCTACGAAGGCGACGAAGGCAACTCAATCGACGCCGGTGACGAAAGTGGCTAAATCGACTGCGGCGACGAAAGCGTCCGCAGCGGCCAAGACGAGCGCCAAGACATCGGTTGCAAAGTCAGTGGCTGCAAAGTCAGCAGCTGCAAAGTCAGCGACCGCCAAACCAGTAGGCTCGTCCGCGAAAAAACCAGCCGCCGGCAAGTCGGTGTCGGTCAAGGCGGGTCCTGCGAAAGCTGCAAGTGCGGCGAAGGCCGCTGGCGGCAAAGCCACTACCTCGAAGGCCTCCGCCAAGCCGGTTGCGAAGCCCGCCAAGCCGACCCTGGCCAAGGGCAAACCAGCGACCAACGCGAAGGCGGCAGCCGCCGTCAAGCCCGCTGCGAAGCCGGTCACCGCCAAGGCACCGGCATCCAAGACAGCTGCGAAGCCGGTCACTGCCAAGGCACCAGCATCCAAGACAGCATCGACCAAGTCCGCGGCAAAACCTGCCAAGCCGGCGAGCGCAGAAAAACCGGCAAAAGTGGCAAAGCCGGGAAAGTCTGCCAAGGCAGATCAGGCCACCGCTCAAGAGCGCGTCGACGCGTTGCCGCTCGAACAGCAGCCGCAGGCGGCTAACGCCAAGCCGGCGAAGGCCAAGGGCGCCAAGCGTGGTCCGAAACCCGGGGGGCGCGGAAAAGCTGGTCGCAAGCCGAGTGCCGGCAGCCAGGGTGACGACGAAGTGTTTGACCTTGAGGCAGATGATTCGAGCTTCGATAGCGACGACAGCGTCGACGACGCTGATGGCGCAACCGAGGTTGATGTTCCCGATGAGCCGACGCCGGCCCCGTCCAAATCGCGCCGTGGTGCGCGGGCAAAGGAAAAGGCGCTGCTCAAGGAGTTCGGCGGCAAGCAGGGAATGTCCGACGCTGACCGTGAACTCACGTTCACCAAGCTCAAGCAACTGATCAAGTTCGGCAAGGAGCGCGGCTTCCTGACCTATGTCGAGATCAACGACCAGTTGCCCGACGATGTCATCGATGCCGAATCGATCGAGACGATTGTCGGCACGTTTAAAGACATGGGTATCGCGGTCTTCGACCAAGCCCCGGACGCCGAGACCCTGCTGATCAGTGACCAGCCGGCCGTGGTCGCTAGCGACGACGATGCCGAGGAAGAAGCCGAAGCCGCGCTGTCAACGGTCGACTCCGAATTCGGTCGCACCACCGATCCGGTCCGCATGTACATGCGGGAAATGGGTTCGGTCGAACTGCTGACTCGCGAAGGCGAGATCGAGATCGCCAAGCGGATCGAGGACGGGTTGAAGCACATGGTGCAGGCCATTTCTGCCTGTCCGACCACGATCCACGAAGTGCTGACCCATGCCGACAAGATCGGGCAGGGCACGATGCGCATCGACGAGGTGGTTGACGGCATCATCGACCCAGATGCCGAGGAAGAAGATTTCCGCCCCGGTGCCGGGATGTCGGCTGCCGACGCCGAGCAAGATGACGACGACGAAGGTGCAGCTGGCCGCGCACAGGCGGCCCGACTCGAAAAGCTCAAGGTCGAGGCGATGGAACGCTTCGTTGCGATCGGCAGCTGGTTCGAGAAGATGAAGCTCGCCTACGAGAAGGAAGGCTACAACTCGCGCAACTACGTGAAGGCGCAGGAAGCGATCCAGTCCGAACTGATGACGATCCGCTTCACCGCGAAGATGGTCGAGCGTCTTTGCGATACGCTGCGCGGCCAGGTCGATGAGGTGCGCAAGCTCGAGCGGGCGATCCGTGACGTCTGTATCGAGCGCGCCGGAATGCCGCGTCAGGATTTCATTGCGAGCTTCCCTGGTAACGAGACCAATCTGAACTGGTCTGAAGCCTTGGTCGCTGCCAGCCCGTCCTACAGCGAAGTGCTATTGCGCAATATTCCCGCTATCCAGGATCTGCAGCAGCGGCTGATCGACCTGCAGGCGAGCGTGGTTCTGCCACTGCCCGATCTGAAGGAAATCAACCGGCGCATGACGGCTGGCGAGACCAAGGCGCGCAAGGCTAAGCGCGAAATGACCGAAGCCAACCTGCGCCTGGTGATTTCGATCGCCAAGAAATACACC
>JALRBB010000241.1 GCA_023257915.1 Quisquiliibacterium sp.
GGCGCGCGCGCGCCGGCCTGCATCCGCACCGTGCGCCAGAACGCATAGTGCTCATGCGGATAGACGTAGACCGCCCGGCGCCGCCCGCCGTGCCGATTGCGATCTGCCTGTTCGTCCAGTGCAAGGCCGTTCTCGCCGACCTCAACCGGCACCGGGGAGTCCAGCGTGCTGATCGCATGCTTGTCGATCGCGCTGAGCAGCGGATTTGTCGGCTCGCCAGTTGGCGAGCGCATTGGCAGAGCTTGACCGACACAGGCCGCGACGAGTCGCATCGATCAGCGCGTGTGCAGTTCAAGCCCGTCGAGCCCGCAGCCGGCGATGCTGGTGGTCCAGCATTGTCCTGGTGTCAGCGGCTGCGCATCGGTCAGCGTGCCGGTGGTAATGATGTCGCCGGCGTGCAAAGACTGACCCTGGCGGGCGAGTTCGTCGGCAAGGTGTGCGAGCGCGAGCACCGGATTGCCGAGGGCTTGCGCGCCGCTGCCGCTGGCTATCGGCTGGCCGTCAAGTGCAAGCGTCAGCTGCAGTTCTGCCAGGTCCTGCCAGCGCGCAACGATGCTGCGCGGCTTGCGGGAGCCGACCATCAGCGCGCCGTGCAGCGACTGTGCGGCCACGGCCTCGGCGGCGCTGAACTTCCAGCCTGGATAGGGGCTTTGCACGATTTCCAGACCATGCGCAATCCAGTCGATTGCCTCGAAGATCGCGTCCGCTCCGCTGCCCTGCGGAGTGCGCGCCAGGCACAGCACGATTTCCGGCTCCAGGCGCGGCTCGGCGAAATGTTGCAGCCCGATCTCGGCCCGGGTGGCGTCCAGCTGGGTCAAGGTGGTGTTCCAGACCGGAGCCCAGATCGGATGGAAGACCTTGTACAAGGGCCAGATCGAGCGGTTCGTGAAGCCGATCTTGTAGCCAACCGGTTTTTCGCCGCGCGCCCGGCGCAGTGTGTTGACCGCTTCCTGCCTGGCCAGGCCTGCCTCAAGGCTTGCCGGTGGCGTCACGACGTCGGGATCCAGGCTGGCGCCTGCGTCCCAGGCGGACAAAATCGCAGCGGCGAGCGCATCCTCGGAAGTCTGCTGGCTCATGCGCGTATTCAGCATGATGGTGTCGGTTTGCGATGCACCCGAGACGCTGATCTGGCCGACGCCCAATCAGCGCAGGCCATCCGCGATGGCGGAAAGACGCGTTGCATCGACCTTGAAATGCCGCCCTAGCTTGTCTAGCGGAGTGAGCAGTTGCTCTCTTCGAAATGAAGCAACGGTGCGGCTTGCGGTTTCTGTCGTAATGCCAAGCATCGCGCCCACATCTTCGCGCGAGGGGAGTAGCACGTCGCGCTCGGAGTCGTGTTGCGACAACCGCAGCAGCAGTCGCGACAGCCGCTGGCGGGCATTGCCGGAGGCCAGATCGGCGATGAAGTCATCGGCTTGCTTCAGCGCCTCATGCCACTTGTGGACAAGTTGCCCGTGCAAACGCGGGGATTCTTTTTCGAGCCGGATGATGACCCCCTGGGGAATCCGGCAGGCACTGACCGGCGTGACCGCGATCGCGGTGGAGTCGTAACTGGCTGAGGCGGTGATCTCCAACCCGGCGATGTCTCCGGCGGTCAGTAGCCGGATGATCCGCTGCGATCCGTCGGGCTGGAAGCGCACCAGCTTGACCAGCCCGCGGCGAATCGTGAACAGATGCGTGCCCGCCGAGCCTTCGTCGAATAGCGTCGAATGCGATTCCAGGTCCAGGTCGTGAATCGGCTGATCGATTAGCTGAAAGTCTTCCGTGGTCAGGTCCTTGAACAGCGAGTGCTCCCGGATGCCGCAGCTCTCGCAGTCTTTTTCTCCGACAGGATGGATCTTTACGTGCATGCGCTTGCTTTGGACCGGGTGCCCGATCTGGTGACCATTGTTCAACGATTATGAACGCATTACCGGCTGCTGCGCGAATCCGGCCGCCGGGATACCTGATTTCCGCGCAAGGATGTTCTCCCGGAAGCGGGCTTGGGGCGGTGTATCATCGCCGGTCCCGTGGAAACCGGCCATTGGCCCGATCCGTCTCGCGACGGGTCCCGGAGCTCAGTATGAACCAACCGAACGCTTACGCCCCCGCCGCTCAGGCGGTGGCCGCCAGTCACCAAGACCTTGCCACCAGGCTTGGAGCACCCGACTGGGTGCGTCATGCGGGCCTGCTCGCGTGGGTCGCGCAAATTGCTGATCTGACCAAGCCGGACAGCATTTATTGGGCTGACGGAAGCCAGGAGGAGTACGATCGGCTCTGCGACGAGATGGTCGCCGCCGGCACGATGCGCCGGCTCAACCCAGCCAGGCGACCCAATTCCTACCTGGCCTGGTCCGACCCGACCGATGTCGCGCGCGTCGAGGATCGCACCTTCATCTGCAGTGCCAAGCGCGAAGAGGCCGGGCCGACCAATAACTGGGTTGATCCTGCCGAAATGCGGGCCACGCTGGGCAGCCTGTTCGATGGCTGCATGCGCGGCCGCACCATGTATGTGATCCCGTTCTCGATGGGGCCGCTGGGCAGTCACATCGCGCATGTCGGCGTGGAGATCTCCGACAGCCCCTATGTCGTCGCCAGCATGCGGATCATGACTCGCATGGGCCGGGCGGTGTACGAAGTGCTCGGTGAAGACGGCCACTTCGTGCCTTGCGTGCATTCGGTGGGCAAGCCACTGGCGGCGGGTGAGCAGGATGTTGCCTGGCCGTGCAACGACACCAAGTACATCGTGCATTACCCCGAGACCCGCGAGATCT
>JALRBB010000244.1 GCA_023257915.1 Quisquiliibacterium sp.
GGAAGGGACCCTCCCCTTGCGGCTTGCGGATGCGCAGGGCGATTTTGTTGCTGTTCAAGGAGGGGATGAACAGGGAAGCTATTCCACCGGCTGAGAATTGGATCTCTTGCCGCCCGACGGTCGGAGCGGCAGCCTGGCGGCTGGCGCATCGTCAAGACCATGGGCCAGAAAATCACCAAGCTCAAGCCGGTCGGCGGATTCTGCGCGGAGACCGGTGGTGCCATGACGCTGTTTCTGGCCTCCGGATTCGGCATCCCGGTATCGACCACGCACACAATCACGGGTTCGATCATCGGTGTCGGCTCATCACAAAACGGCTCCGCAGTTCGCTGGGGAGTGGCTGGCTCGATCGTATGGGCCTGGGTTCTGACCATCCCGGCCTCCGGCCTGATGGCTGCGCTGGCGTGGTGGGTCGGCCGGCAGATCATGTAATTGAGCAATTCCAGGCATGAACAGCAACTCTGGCTAGAGTTGCCCCCAATCTCGGCGCAGGCCCCCAGGCGACTGCTGGTGTTTTTGCACGGCGCCGGCTCCAGCCCTGAGGTGTTCGCGCCGATCGCGATTGCCTGGCAGCTGAAGTTCCCCGGCGCCACGGCCGCGATCCTGCAAGGCCTGGAGCCGGCGGCCTCAGGCTCGGGACGCGACTGGTTCGACCCGCGTGGCGACGCCCAACAGCGCGCGCTGAAGGTCGACGCGGCACTCGAAACGATCGCGCAGCGGGTGCAGGAGGCACAACGACAATGCGGCGCCACACCCGATGAAACGGTGCTGATCGGATTCTCGCAAGGCGCAACGGTCGCGCTGGAGCTTGCCCGTGCGTATCCGGACCTCGGCGCGATCGTTGTCGCGTACGCCGGAAGGCTTTCCCGGCCGATCCGCGGCGATGAACGATTGCGCGCGACGATCCACCTGATCCATGGCGAACTCGACTCTCTGGTGCCAGTCGTCCATGCACGCCAGGCGCTTCGCGGACTGCAGGCGGGCGGTGCGCAGGTCACGCTGGACATCATCGAAGACGGCAGCCACACGATCGGGCAGGACATGGTCATTGTCGGGACCACTCGCGTGCTGCAGACAATCTTCAAAGGGCGGCGGCGCCCGATCGACCCATCCGGAAAACGCGAGCCGCGGCCTCCAGTGTTGCACTGAATGAGCGGGCTTTTCAGGAAGCGCGCCCAGCGATCCGCTCAGGCCTTTGCACCCCAGGCCAGCCAGACAATGCATGCCCAGCCGGTGATGAATGCCAGCCCGCCCAGAGGCGTGATCGCCCCCAGCCAGCGCGGCCCGCCCAAGGCCAGCAGATACAGACTTGCGCTAAACAGCAAGGTCCCGACAATGAACGCCCAGCCAGCCACGTGCGCCAACGGCCCGGGCCATCGCGTTGCGAGCCAAGCGCAGGCGAGCAGACCAAGCGCGTGGTACATCTGGTAGCGCGCTGCGGTCTCGAACACCTGCAGCATCTCGGACGAGATCCGTCCCTTCAGCCCGTGGGCGCCGAACGCGCCAGCGGCAACCGCGATCAGCGCGCTCAGTGCACCGGCCAGCGTGAAGAGTCGGTCCATCGCAATACTCCGTGACTCAGTAACTCAGTGTCTGCAAACAGGCAGTCGATCGCACTAGCGACGCATCGAGTCACTTGGTCGCATCGCCCCCATCCACGATGACGTTCTCGACGACCCCGGCGCCGTCGCGACGATGAGCAGCAGCCGCAACATACTCCGGACTCTGGAAACAGTTGACTCCGGCCTCGAAGTTCGGAAATTCGATCACCACAAAACGATGAAAATCCTCGGGGCCTTCCATGATCTGGTAGCGCCCGCCCCGCGCAAGCACCTTGCCACCGTATTTCGCGATGATTCCAGGCACCTGGTCGGTGTACTTCTTGTATTCAACCGGATCATCGATCCGGGCACGTGCGACCCAATAGGCAGGCATGGCTCTCTCCTCGGACGGTCAAGCACCGACCTTGCTGCCCAGATTCGGCAGCAAGGTGGCAAATTCGGGAATGAACAGCAAAGCCAGGATTGCCACCAGCAGCGCGATCCAGTACGGAATCGCCCCCCAGAAGATCTCGCCGGCTCTCAGATCCGGTTCGTCGGTGATCGCGGCCTTCACGGTGAACACCAGGATGCCGAACGGTGGAGTGAGCAGACCTGCCTCGATCGCGAGCACCCCCATGATCGCGAACGCGAACGGATCGAAGCCAAGGGCAACGGCCAGTGGCGCGAACACCGGCACGGTCAGCAAGATGATCGAGATCGAGTCGATGATGCAGCCAAGCACGAACCAGACCCCGACCATCAGCATCAGGACCGCGTAAGGCGACCATCCTGAATTGACGAAGAACTCATTGGCAGCGGCAGTCACGCCAGTCATCGACAAAACCCGCGAATACAGTTGCGCGGTCACCAGCATCAGCAGCAGTGGAGCCGAGGTACGCCCAACCGACAGAATCGCCTGCAGCATTTCCGCGGGTTTCATGCCACGCAGCATCGCCAGGCCTAGCGCCAGGGTCGCGCCCACGCCTGCGCCCTCGGTCGGCGTGAAAAATCCGAGCCAGATACCACCCAGCACGATGACGATCAGTGCAATGATCCCAAGCGTGCTGAGCAGCACGGCCCGCATGTCGTCGGGCAATGGCTGGTCCTCGTCGGGCGCATGCTGCTCCATAAGCTTGTCCGGGGTCTCGCCGACCCGATGCGGCTGAGTCTTGGCCACCCAGACCAGGTAGCCGATAAACAAGGTCACGACGACCAGTCCTGGCAGGATGCCGGCGATGAACAGCTTGCCGATCGCCATCTCTGTGAGCACGCCCCAGACAATCAGCAGCACCGAAGGAGGAATCAACATGCCCAGGCAGGCGCTGCCAGCGATGCAACCTAGCGCGAGTTTGCGCTCGTAGCCAAAGCGGCGCATCTCCGGGTAGGCAATCTTGGAAAAGGCAGCCGCTGCGGCGATCGACACGCCAGTGATGAATGCGAACACCGCGTTGGCCAGCACTGTCGCAATGCCCAGCCGCGCGGGCATCCAGCGCGAATAGCGGTTAATCAGCGCGAACAGGTCGCTGGCCGCACCGCATTTGGCCAGAAATTCGCCCATCAGCATGAACAGAGGGATTACCGCGAACACATAGTCGCGCAGCGCCTCGTAGGCCGTGTTCGAGGCGAAGCTAAGCACCGTGTCGATTTCGCCGGTGAACATGTAGATGCCCAGCATGCTGGTCAGACCCAGCGACACCGCGATATGGACTCCGGCGAACACCAGCGTCAGCAGCACGCCGATCAGCACGAACATCTGGAAGGGATCGAACATCAGCGAGCCTCAGTGCTGCGCAGAATGGGAAACCGCAGGCCTGCCGCCAATCGCAGCTCCGATTTGCGTGAACATCATCAGCAAATAGCCAACCGCCGCGAGGCCAGTGCCGAGCACGATCACGAACTTCGCTGGCCAGACTGGAACCCGTAACGCTCCCTCACCTTCGTATTCGCCCGACTCCCAGGCGTAGGCGGCGCCCTCCAGACTGCCGTAGCAAATAGCCAGGAAGAACACGACTCCGCATAGCGAGGCGAAAGCGGCGAACCAGGAACGCGCGCGATCACCCAACAACGCGGTGATTAACTCGACATTCAGCATGCCGCCGGAACGAATCGCGTAGGCCGCCTGCAAATAGCAGACG
>JALRBB010000378.1 GCA_023257915.1 Quisquiliibacterium sp.
CGAAGGCTTCGCGCCCGGTGATCGGGTGCTGCTGCTGCCTGAATACGGCGCCTTCGCCGAGCAGGTGGCGGTCGATGCCCGGATGGTGTTTCCGGTGCCGGACGCCATCGGCTTCGACGATGCGGCGGCGCTCGGCCTGACCTACCAGACCGCGCATTTCGCGCTAGTTGAGCGCGCGATGCTGCGGCCTGGCGAGAGCGTGTTGGTCACCGGCGCCAGCGGTGGCGTTGGCCTGGCCACCGTGGAGCTGGCCAAGGCGCTGGGAGCTCGTGTAATCGCCGGCGTCACGTCGCCGGACAAGGGGCAGTTGGCGCTCGCGCATGGCGCCGATGCCTGCGTGAACCTTGCAGCCGACAAGCTGCGCGACTCGCTGCGTGACGAGGTCGCGCGGGTGACCGGTGGGGGTGTCGACGTGGTGATCGACAACGTCGGCGGCGATGTCTTCGACGCCGCGCTGCGTGCAATCGCATGGCGCGGCAGACTGGTGGTTGTCGGCTTTGTCAGCAACCGGATTCCCGAGCTCAAGGCGAACTATCTGCTGCTCAAGAACATTGCGGTCCTGGGTCTGCAATGGACTGACTATCGGGCGCGGATGCCTCAGTTGGTGGCGCAGGTGCAGCAGGAAATCTTTCGTTTGTTCGAGCAAGGCCGGCTGCGTCCGCACATCAGCGCACGCTATGCACTGGATGATTTCGCGCAAGCACTGGATCGCTTCAATCGTCGTGATGTGCGCGGCAAGATGCTGCTGATTCCTTGATCTTTCTGAGCCGGAACATCGCCATGAACAAACACATTGCAATTGTCGGAACCGGCGCCCTCGGCGGTTATGTGGGCGGCTCGCTGGCGCATCTTGGTCATGACGTCACGCTGATCGACTTCTGGCCCGAGAACATCGAGGCTATCCGCGCGCGCGGACTGCAGCTCGATGGCATGACCGCCGAGGAGCGCTTTACGGTCACCCGCGCCAGGACGATGCATCTGACGCAGGTGCAGTCGCTCGCGACACGGCCGGTCGATATTGCGATGGTCGCGGTCAAGTCCTACGACACGGCCTGGGCAACGATGCTGATCAAGCCCTACCTGTCAGCTCGAGGCTTCGTGGTCTCTTTGCAGAATTGCCAGAACGAGGAGACGATCGCCGGGATCGTCGGTTGGGGCAGAACCGTCGGAGTCATTGCGTCACTGATCTCGGTGGACATGCACGAGGCCGGGAAGATTCGTCGCACGATTGCCAAGGGGGGCGACAAACACACCGTGTTTCGGGTCGGCGAGCCGCACGGCCGGGTCACGCCGCGGGTGTCAGAACTGGCAGATTGGCTCAGTGGAATCGATAGCGCCAAGGTCACCACGAATTTGTGGGGCGAACGCTGGAGCAAGCTGGTTCAAAACGGGATGAGCAACGGAGTCAGTGCCGCGACTGGCTTGAGTTCGGGCGACTGCAGTCGCAACCCGACCATCCGCCGGTTTCAGATTCAGCTGGCTGGAGAGGGGGTGCGGGTTGGACAGGCGCTTGGCTATCAGCTCGAAAAAATCCGAGGTATCGATCCGGAGTTCTACGCGCTTGCCGCTGAGGGCGACGAATCGGCCATGTCACAGATCGAACCGCAGCTGATTCCGAAACCTGATTCCAATCCGCGTGCCGACATCCAGCGGCCATCGATGGCACAGGACATCCTGAAGGGGCGGCGCACCGAGATTGATGCGATGAACGGCGCGATCGCCGCGCGTGGCTCGGAGATCGGGGTGCCCGCACCTGCGCATGCAAGACTTACCGAAATCGTGACCCGGGTTGAACGCGGACAGATCGCTGCGTCGCCCGCCTTGCTTGGCGCCTGAAACGCCAACGAAGCGCCCGGCATCACCGTTCGCGGCAACTGTGCGCATGTAACCGACGCACCGTTGCAGCGAGCGGGGCTGGAAAGCTTAGCGAGTGCGTTGCAGCACGCCCCGGTCGATCGACAAGATGCCGTCGATCATGCTCTCCGAGTGTTGCAGGTCGGACTCCGAGAGCAGCACCGTCAAGCCTTCGGCCTTTAATCCGGATGCCACTTGCACCAGTCGTTTGGCCAGTGCCGGTGCGACGCCCTCGAAGGGTTCGTCAAGCAGCAGCAGTTTGTGGCCATACATCAGTGCCCGGCCCATGGCGGCGAGCTTTTGTTGCCCGCCTGATAACTGCAGACCTTTGCGCGGTCCGAACTCGACGAGTTCGGGGATCATCGTGTAGACCTTGCGTAGGCGCTCGTCGGCATCCGGGGCGTTAACCGCCCACGCAGGCACCAGCAGATTTTCCTCGACCGTCAGATCCGGAATCAGCCGTCGTTCCTCGGGCATGAATCCGATTCCCATCGGATTGCGCAGATGGGTCGGCACCGACACGAGATCTTGTCCGTCGAAGCTGATCGAGCCCTTCGATGGCGTCAGCAGGCCCATGATGCTGCGCATCAGCGTGGTTTTTCCCGCGCCGTTGCGGCCGATGAGGCCGGTCATCGAACCAGTGGGTAGCTCAAACGAGACGCCGCGCAGGATCTCCACCGAGCCGATCGAAACATCGAGTTGATCAACCTTGAGCACGGTGGCCTCCGATCACGTAACGCTGCACTTCCTCGTCGTTCAGCGCAACATCAGGTGGCGCATCGCAGATCACTCGTCCGTCGTAGAACGCAATCACCCGATGTGAGAAGCGACTGACGACTTCCATGTCGTGTTCGACAAACAAAACCGTCGCGCCAGCCGTTTTGACGGCATTCATCACCATGTCCATGATCCCGAACTTTTCCTCGGCCGACACGCCACTGGTGGGTTCGTCCAATAGCAGGATTTTGGGCGAGGCGACCATCGTCATCGCGATATCGAGCAACTTGCGGACCCCGCCCGGCAGAATCTGTGCCGGACGACCGCGGTACGAACTCAGATCGAAGCGCGCCAGGATTTCCTCGGCAACCACATGCAGTGGTTTCTCGGAACCGGGTACCAGCGCCTCCCCGCGTGAGAAGAATCCTCCGCGGCCAGCGTGATGCAACACCACGCCAAGGCCGATCATCATGTTCTCAAAGACTGTCAGTGAGTTGTATAGCTGCGGAATCTGAAATGAGCGGCAAATGCCCATCCGCGTGATGTCCCGCGGTTGCAGAGCGGTGATGTCTTGTCCGTCGTAGACGATGCGGCCGGAGTCCGGTTTCAGGTAGCCGGTGACCATGTTGATGAACGTGGTCTTGCCCGCGCCGTTGGTACCGATCAGCCCGACGAATGCGTCGCGTTCGATCGAAATATTGATGTCCTTGGCTGCGGTGACCGCACCAAAACTCTTGTTCAGGCCAGTGGCCTCAAGAATGAGCTTGTTCGCATTTGTTGACATGGGTTCAGCCCTGTGCGCGCAGGCGTTTTCCGAACAGCGACCAAACGCCGTGAGGCAAGAACACGATGATCAGGAACAGGGAGGTTCCCAGGATCATCTGCCACGCGTTCGGGGCCAGATCGAACGCGTAACTGTGGATGATGCCGAACACGATTGCGCCAAGGAACGGTGCCAGCACACTGCCCGTGCCAGCCAGAATGGCGATGAACACAAACTCGCCTGACTGGGTCCAGTACGCCATTTCCGGATCGATGTGGCCAACGGCCGAACCAACCAGGGCCCCGGCCATGCCGGCAAAGGTTGCGCTGATGACATAGCTCACGTGAATCGCGTACCGCGCCGAACCACCCATGTATTCAACGCGAATTTCATTGTCACGGATCGCGCGTCCCAGCAAGCCAAGCGGTGTGCCCAGGTAGCGATGCAACGCCAGCGCCGCAAGACCGCTGACCAAGACGCACACTGCCAGCATTGAGTAACGGACCATGTCGCCTTCCGGGCGCACGCCAAAGAGCGTGAACTGGACGACGTTGAATCCATCCGTGGATCCGAGCGATTCGGACTTCACCAGCACGCCGTACAGGATCATCGAGAACGACAGCGATAAAAGGCCGAAAAAGATCCCTCGATACCTCGAGAGCAAAAACCCGAAGACAAAGCTCAGCGCAGCGGCTGCCACACCTCCGGCGAGGATCATCAGAAAGACGTCGCTAATACCCCAGCCGATACCGATTCCGCCGGCGGCATACGCCCCCAGGCAGTAATAAAGCGCATGCCCAAAAGAGACCAGTCCGGTTCGCATCAACGGTAGCAGTCCAAGGACGAGGAGCCCCTTGCACAAGGCGATCGTGAGGAGGAACTTCGCCCAGTTCGGCAGAAAAAAACCGGCTACCAGCAGTGCTGCCATCACGGCCAGCACAATCTTGTACGTGTGATCGCGGGTCATATTTTGCGAGCCTCTGCAGTGCTGAACAGCCCTCGGGGCCGGAATGCGAGGACAAGAGCCATCACCAGGTAGATGACGAAGAGTTCGAGTTGCGGCGCATAGTGCACCGAGATCGAACGGACAACCCCCACGATGCAAGCGCCAACCGCCGCGCCAGGCAGGCTACCCATACCGCCGATCACGATGACAGCGAATGACAGCACGATGATTTCGACGCCCATGCCGGGCACGACCGATACCTTCGGTGCCCAGAATGCGCCCGCGAAAGCGGCGAGCAGCGAGCCGAATGTGAACGTGACCAGGTAAAAGCGATTGACGTTGATGCCGAGTGAGCGGCTGACTTCGGGATCGTGAATCACGGTGAGCAGCAGCTTGCCGACACGGGTTCGCATCAGCGTGTACGCCAGGCCCAGGCCTGCTGTCAGCGCCAGAACGATCTGAATCAGTTCATAGGTCGGGTAAATGAGTTCACCAAATTCGAGCGAGCCGAGCAGACCGTAGGGCTCGCCGATGAAATACGGATCAACCCCCCAGATCATCTTGATCGCATCTTCCAGGATCAGGAACAGTGCGTAAGTGATCAGCATGATCACCACTTCATCCTTGACGTACATGTGCTTGAGCACGCCGCGTTCGATCAATGGCGCGAGCACCAGCGCAACGAACAGCGCCGAGCCGAACAGCACGGCGTACGAAAGCATCGGTTCCATGCCGTTTGCCAGCAGGTAGCCGGTCAGCGAGGCGGCCATGTAGGCGCCAAGCGAATAAAAGCTTCCGTGCGTCAGATTCAGGATTTTCATGACGCCGTAGATCAGCGTCAGTCCGATCCCGGCGGTGAACAACCATGACGAGTAAATGATCCCGTCGATGAAGACAGCGATGATCTTGTCCACGAGTGCGATTCCGTGCAAGGGGAGCGGCTGCCCGCGTGGGGCAGCCGCTTGAGGGGAGTTACCGCGGTGATGCGCGGCTTACTTCGACTTCAGACCGCCCTTGATCCAGTCGGTGCTATTGACGCCTTCCGGCGGGTTCACGACATTGGCCGGGAAGCGCTTGACGTTGGTAACAGTCATCTCACCGTTGACTTTCTTGGTCATGCCGTAGACCGACTCGGCGATCGCCTGATGCCCTTTGCCAAGGGCCATCTTGATCTCGCCGGCCGGGGACGGGAAGGTGCTGTTCTCAAACGCTGCGATCACCTGCTCGATCGCCGGGCGCTTGCCGCCGTTTGCAGCTTGTGCCTTTTCCCACGCCATCTTCAGACCCAGGATCGACTGGGTCATCTGGTAGGACGAGAAGTTCGGCGGCACGGAGTAGCGATCCTCGTAGGTCTTGGAGTACCAGCGGTTCAGCTCATTGTCGGGTGCGAACACGCCGTACGGGCCGCGAGCGCCGATGATCACGCCGTCCGGGATCTGCTTGGCCAGCTTGTACATGGCGGTCTCGCCGGTGGTCAGCACGACCGGATTCTTTTTGAACAGTCCGCGCGGACCGGCTTGCAAAATGAAGGCTTCCAGATCGCCGTTCCACAGGCTCGAGTGAACTACATCGGAGCCAGAGGTCAGCAGCGCGGAAATCTCGGCACCATATTGACCGGCGAACAGTTTGGGCATCTGCGATGTCGTTACCGAGGAGCCGGGAACCAGCAGCTGCATCGTGGCCGAGAAGTCGTTCCAGGAGTCCTGGCCCCAGGCGTAGTTCTGATTGATGCCACCGAACTTCTTGGCTTTCGGGAACATCTCCTTGACGTACATCGCCGCGCCAACGTTGTCGCTGGTCGCATGGCTGGCGGTCCGGAACACATATTTGTAGTCGCCGGCTTCGAAGATCCTGGGCGTGCCGCAGGTAAAGAACACCGTCAACTTCTTAAGCTCTTCCGCAACCGGCGCAATCGCGAGGCAATTGCCGCTCGAGATGTAGCCGACAACCACGTCCACCCCGGTCCGCTGCACCATGTTGCGGAATTCGGTGACCTGCGTGGTGGTTGTACCGGCCTCGTCCAGCAGGTGCATCTCGATCTTGGCGCCGCCAAGGCCTTTTTGCTGGTAAGGCGCGGGTACCTTGCCTGCGTTGAGCAATTCGAAGGTCAGTTCGGCCGCGTTGCGAGCCGGAACCCCGAACGGACCTGCAGCCGGGCCCGACAGGAAGGTGACGACGCCGATTTTGACGGTGCCGGCGTCCTGGGCATTGACCGCAGGTGCGGCGGCAACCAGGCCAGCAGCGATAGCTACTGCGATCTTCGTTTTGATGAACATGTGGATATCTCCTCCGATGAGTGTCATTTGTCCGTAGTGGTCGCTCGCATATCGGCAACCATCTCGCGGGAGCGCCCGATGTTGTTGGATTTCTCCGGACCAGTCAATCCGGTCAACGACGTCAGCAGGGGCGTTATTGAAAAGGCCGGCAATGTCAGCAGCCAACGCATCCTTGCTGGCTAACGCGTTTTCGCCCCGTCAATCGGAGTCGAGGGTCTCGTCTCCGGGGGAGATGGCCGTCAGAAGATCGCGCACCAGGGGTTTGTTCGGCAACGGCGCGATCCGCATCAATCTCGCCTCCAGCCTGGCCGTACATGCGTAGACTGTTTTTCCATCGAGTTTCATCATGCATTCCTTGCAAGCGTTTGCATTGATGCACGAATAGCGAAACGCGAGTGTTGGATCCTGATCCGAGCGAATCTGACGCAAGCCGTCGAGCAATGATTGCCCGGGGTCGAAGCGCACCTCGAAGGTCTGCTCGGTCGGCGGCTCGCCTGGCTTGCCGCGCTGAATTCGCAATACCGCTGTCTGGCTCATGCGGACAACCTGTCCAGTGCGCCGATTGGCTGGCGTATGAGCGAAATCTTGCCCTCTTGCATGCGAATCGCCAGATGCTCCTGCCAGCTGTCGTCAAGGCCGGGGTGGTCTTCGCGCTGATGCGCGCCGCGGCTTTCGGTGCGTGCGATCGCCGCTTCGGTGACGCAAGTGGCCACCAGCAGCATCTGCCTGAGGTCGAGCCAGTCGAGCAATTCGGCGTCATAGCCCTCGACACCGCCGGGAGGCAAGTCGCCGACGGCTGCCGCGATCGAAGCAAGTTGCTCGCGCGCTCGGGCAAGCCCGCTGGCCGAGCGAAACGGGCCGACATCCTCAGCCATGATCGCCTGCAGGTCTTCGATCAATGCCGCGCAGTTGCGCTGCGGTCGATGCTGCCGGTTTTCCAGCCAATGGCGCTCAGGCCCATCACCCTGCCAGCGGATCGTCGAGGACGCGGCAGGTTGTTCGCGCGCAAATCGCGCGGCGTGGGTGCCGGCCAGTCTTCCGAACACCAGCGCCTCGGTGATCGCGTTGCCCGAGAGCCGGTTTGCGCCGTTCGAGCCACCAATCGCCTCACCGGCCGCGAACAAGCCCGGGACCCCAGTGCGCATCTGTTCGTCGACCGCGATACCACCCATGTGATAGTGCGCGATCGGAGCGACTTCAATGGGGGTCTGCGTCAGATCGATGCCATTGCTGGCCAGGCGGTCGATGACCGGGCCAAAGGCTTGTCGCAACGTGGCCTCATCCAGGTGCTGAAAGGAAAGCCACGCGCCGCCATGTGGCGATCCGCGACCTGCGGCGACCTCTTTGGTGATGGCGTAGGTGGCCTGATCCCGGGTGATGCGGTATTGCCCGTTTTCGGGTGTGCCGTATCGCTCGGTGAACTCCTCCATCTGCGCATTGAGCAATCGGCCGCCCAGTTTGTAGCGAAACGGATCCCACATGATCGGATCCATGCCGATCAGTCGCGGCGCAAGATGCCCGATCGGAAAGAACTGCACGAACTCCATGTCGACCAGTTCT
>JALRBB010000463.1 GCA_023257915.1 Quisquiliibacterium sp.
ACGGGGGTATAGCTCAGCTGGGAGAGCGCTTGCATGGCATGCAAGAGGTCAGCGGTTCGATCCCGCTTACCTCCACCAGGAATCTGATTGCGGTCCCGTTCGTCTAGAGGCCTAGGACACGACCCTTTCACGGTTGTAACAGGGGTTCGAATCCCCTACGGGACGCCAACGGTCAGATTCCAATCAGTCGCTAGAAAACGCGTGAAGCTTAAGACGCGTCAATGACCGAAACGCGCAACTTCGCAGGAAGTGCGCGTTTTTTGTTTTTGACGGACTGTATGACGGGCTTGAATATGTCGACTGATGACACAGGCCGACTAGAAAGCGAAAAGTTGATGTCAATCCAGCAAAGCAAACGGTGCGCTCGCAGCTTGATACGCAAGCTTGCCGGCCTTGTGTTGTCGGCAGCGGTCACAGGTGCAGCCGCAAGCGCTGCAATCGCCAGCGAGCAGGCACAGTGGTTGCGCGTGGGGGCGAATGAGCGATTCACGCTGTACTACGACAAGAGCACGATTCAGCAGATTGGTACGCAGGGCGCCAAGGCGCCGAACCAGCCTGCTGTTTGGGTCGGTTTCGATTTGCATCTTGAGACAGCCATGCAGGGCGGCATCAAGGTGCGCAGCCTGACCCAGCGTTTTGAGTACGACTGCGCCGCAGAGGCCTGGCGCAAGGTCGCCGAGCGCTTGTATGCCGATGCCCGCTTTGTGGGACAGCCGATCAAGGAGTCAAGCGCCCAGGCAGACTGGGGCCCGATGCCACCGGGGTCGATTCCGGACGGATTCTTCGCGCTGGTGTGCACCGCGCCAGCTGCTGCCGGGGCGGGCACCAAGAACTAGCACTAGCGCATTGCGCGTTTCAGCCTGGCATCACTGCGGTTCGGCGCGTCGGGCGTTTTGCCGGCGAAACTCCCAGGGAGCTTGGGCACCGCCATCACGCCACAGTCCGACCCGGCGTTTTCGTGCCTGTTCCTCGGCCCGTTCGTAGCGCGCTCGCTGCTCCGGGGTCTGCTCGGCGGCGAATTGTCGATACCACCAGGCGCGTCCGCGATTGAGTTGTTCCAGGCCGGCGTCGAGCGTGACCGGGCATCGTGTATCTCCCCGGCAGGCGGCATCCGGTGGCGCGACGTAGACGGTCCCCAGTACTCGTCCATAGCGGTCCCGCTTGCGCCAGTCGACGCGAACCGGTTGGTCGTAGACCAGATCGGACAGGCTTTCCTTGGAGCGATGGCCACCCGCCTGGCCGCGTTCCGGCGCATCGATGCCGCTTAGCCGGATGCGATGCTGTCGCAACGTGGCGTCGAGCACCGTGACCGTGTCTCCGTCGGCAACCGCGACAACCCGCCCAAGGATCGGGTCGTGCTCGCCCGGCTCGCGAAGCCGATCCGCGTCTTGGGTTGGCGTTGACTCAGTCGGGGAGAGACCTGACTCGATCAGCGCCGCTCCCAGCAGCATCAGCAGCACGATCAGCACCGCAGTGCGGCGCTGGCCTCGGGTGATGTGCATTCAGTCGTAGGCTTGAAAACGAATCGTCGGATCGCGTCGGATCTGATCGACCAGCGCGACCTCCCAGTTCAGATAGTCCCGCGCATGCTTCTCGTAGTCGCTGGCGTGGTCGTACGGCTTGTACCAGACGTCATTGGCCTCGGTGGTGACACGTTCCAGTCCCGATCCGGTGGCTAAGCCGGCCGAAAACCAGGCGGCATTGCCGCCCTCGAGCACCCGGATGCTTGCGTCTGGCCAGTGCTGCGCGGCCTGTGGCGCAGCCAACTGCGCCAGCAAACCGTCGTCGGAACTGAGCACCAGTTCGCGCACCGCCGGCATCGCGCTGGCGGCCTGGGCAAGGCGTGAGCGCACCGCCCACCAGGCGCCGCGGATGTGGCGCTCGCGATGCTTCAGGCTGCTCGACAGGTTCAGGACCGCCAGCCCGGGTGCATCGATGCGCGAGGCGAGCTGTTCAGGCGTGATCGAAGGCCACGCAGGCCGCCTGGCGAGCGACGGGCCGCGCGGCCCGGACTCGGTCGGCCAGCCCGTCAGGCCGTCGTCTCCCTCTGGCTCCAGCACATGGACATCGCGCAATCCCATCTGATTGAGCCAGGACGCGGTCATCACCGAGCGTACGCGCTGTGGATCGATCAGCACCACGCGCGCGCCGCGCACCGCCACGTATTCATCGGTGGCCTGCACCAGTTGTCCGCCGGGCGCATGGCGCGATCCGGCGA
>JALRBB010000085.1 GCA_023257915.1 Quisquiliibacterium sp.
GGATTTTTAGGTGCCGAAGCGTTGCGGGTTCAGCGCGGTCGCGATGAGGTGCGGGTGTACGTCAGACTGCCGGATGCCGAACGCGATTCATTGGTCGACCTGTCTGCGTACCGGGTACGCACGCCGACCGGCGAGTTTGTACCGCTGCATGAGCTCGCCGATCTGTCGTACGGCCATGCGAGCCCAACGTTGGTGCGCGAAGATGGACGCCGTGTCACGACGGTGTTCGCCGACGTCGACAAGGCGATCGTCACCGGTCAGCAGGTCAACGCACGGCTGCTCGATGAGGTGCTTCCCAGGCTGCGTGAGCAGATTCCGGGTCTGACCTGGACTCTCGGTGGAGAGCAGCGCGAACAGCAGCAGACGCTGCCGTCGCTGGCACGCAACTTCCTGCTGGCGGTGTTCGGCATGTACGCGATGCTGGCGCTCGCATTTCGCAACTATGTGCAGCCCTTCATCGTGATCGCGTCGATCCCGTTCGGCCTGGTCGGAGCCACCATCGGGCATCTGTTGCTCGGACTGAGCTTCGGGTTGACCAGCCTATTCGGCATCGTTGGACTGTCGGGAATCATCGTGAACGGTTCGCTGGTCCTGGTGGACTTTGTCAATGAGGAGCGGGCGCGCGGCACGCCGGTGCGTGAGGCGATCATTGCGGCCGCCAAGGCCAGGTTCAGGCCGATCTTGCTGACCACCGTGACGACATTCCTTGGAATCTTCCCGCTGATCATCGAGCGCAGTATCCAGGCGCAGTTCCTGATTCCGCTTGGGGTGTCGATTGCGGTGGGGGTGCTGCTTGGCACGGTGCTGCTGATGATGCTGACGCCGGCGCTGGCGATGCTCGAGGAGGATCTCGCTCAGCGCTGGCGCGCGCGCCGATCGGCTGGCTAGGTTCGCCCGAGGCGGAGGAATTGCCAGCGCAAGTCGGAACGCCTTGCGCCAGTCCGACTCAATGCCCGAGGATCTTCGACAGAAAGTCCTGGGTCCGCTCGCTTTGCGGATTGTTGAAGAACTCGTCGGGGGTGTTCTCCTCGACGATCTGTCCCTGGTCCATGAAGATGACCCGGTCGGCGACCGCCTTGGCAAAGCCCATCTCGTGCGTCACGCACAGCATCGTGATGCCCTGGCCGGCCAGTTCGATCATCACGTCGAGCACTTCCTTGATCATTTCCGGATCAAGTGCGGAGGTAGGCTCGTCGAACAGCATGATCTTTGGCGTCAGGCACAGCGCTCGCGCGATCGCAACCCGTTGCTGCTGGCCACCGGACAACTGCAGCGGATACTTGCTGGCCTGCTCGGCGATTTGCACTCGCGACAATTGCTGCATCGCGCGTTCCTCGGCCTCCTTGCGGGGGGTCTTTCCCACCCACATCGGGGCCAGGGTGAGATTCTCCAGCACGGTCAGATGCGGAAACAGATTGAACTGCTGGAACACCATGCCGACCTGACGGCGCACTTGTTCGACTGCCTTGCTGTCGTCAGACAGCTCGACGCCATCGACCACAATGCGGCCTTCCTGGTGCTCCTCGAGCCGATTGATGCAGCGGATCAGCGTCGATTTTCCTGACCCCGAGGGTCCGCAGATCACGATGCGCTCACCCTGGCGCACTTGCAGGTCGATGTCACGCAGCACATGGAAGTTATTTCCGTACCACTTGTTGACCTTGTCGAAGACGATGATGTTGTCGGCCATGAGCAGCTTCCGTCGGGAATGGGGTCAGCGGGTCTTGCTGACCGAGACGCGCTTTTCGATCCACAGGCTGTAGCGCGACATCGCAAAGCAGAACACGAAATAAATCAGCGTGATGAACAGATAGGCCTCGATCTTGAACGGCCGCCAGTTGGCGTCCGAGTTCAGCGCCAGCCCGAGCGCGCCGGTGAGTTCGTACAGGCTCACGATCGTGACCAGCGAAGTGTCCTTGAAGATCGCGATGAAGTTGTTCATCACGCCAGGCACGACGATCGCCAGTGCCTGCGGCAGCACAATCTTGCGCTGCGTTTGCCAGTAGGTCATGCCTAGAGATTGGGCGGCCTCGACCTGCCCCTTCGGGATCGCCTGCAAGCCGCCCCGAACGGTCTCGGCCAGATACGCCGCCGCGAAAAGGGTGATACCGGCCAGCACCCGGACCAGCACATCAGGCGATTTTCCGACTGGCATGAACAGCGGAAACAGAAACGAGGCCATGAACAGCACCGAGATCAGCGGTACGCCCCTGATCAACTCCACATACACGATACAAAGACTACGGATCGCCGGGAGATCTGAACGTCTTCCCAACGCGATGAGGACCGACAGCGGAAACGCGAGCACGATGCTGAAGGCTGCGAGCATGATGGTTAGCGGCAGCCCACCCCACAGGTCGGAGGTCACCACCTCCAGGCCAAAAGGACCGCCACGCATCAACACAAAGAATGCGCCAACCACGACCACCCAGACGGCAATCAGCCACTTTTTCCAGAATGCTTGGACGCAACTGGCTACCAGCAGCGCCACCAGCAGACTGGTTGCCAACTCTGGTCGCCAATGCTGCTCATAGGGATACCGGCCGAACACAATCAATCGGTACTTTTCAGTGACCACACCCCAACAAGCTCCCACGCCACGGGCTTTCTGGCACAGGTCGGCGTCCGCCTGGAAGATCGCCTGACTGATCAGCCAGGAAAAGAGCGGAGGCAGCCAGTAGATCGCCAGCGCGCCAAAGCCAAGGGTGACGATGATGCTCAGTGGATCGCCAAACAGATTGGTGCGCAGCCACGGAATCAGCCCCTCGGTCCGAACCGGGGCGGGGCGGGGGGCGATTGGCTCGAAGAGTCGACTCATCTCAACGCTCCTTGATCGCGGCCCGCTTGTTGTACCAGTTCATGAACGCTGACGTACTGAGTGATACCGTCAAGTAAACCGCCATGATCACCGCGATGCACTCGACCGCACGCCCGGTCTGGTTCAACCCGGTATTGGCGATCGAGACGATGTCCGGATACCCGATCGATACCGCCAACGAAGAGTTCTTCGTAATGTTCAGGTATTGGCTTGTCATCGGAGGGATGATGACCCGCAAGGATTGCGGAAGGATCACCAGTCGCATCGAGTGCGCTTGGGAAAGGCCCAGGCTTTGTGCCGCCTCAACCTGACCGTGCGAGACCGATGCAATCCCGGAACGAACCACTTCCGCGATAAATGCAGACGTGTAGAGCACCAGGCCCAGCAGTAGGGCAAGGAACTCCGGGGTTGCTGAGGCTCCGCCCTGCATCACGAAGCCTTCCGGCTTTGGGATGCTCCAGTCATTGGGCGCACCGCCGGCGAGCCAGCCGCCGATCGCCATCGCCAGGACGATTGCGCCGGGCACCAGCAGCATGCTGCGCATCTGACCGGTTAGCTCAAACTGACGTCGCACCATACGCCGGTAAAACACCGCGATGAACAGCCCGATCAGCGCCCCGAGTCCGGCCAGCGCCTGACCGGTACTCCAGACTGGAACCGGGAACGAAAAGCCGTTCTTGCTGAGAAAAAACAGGCCACCGATCGAGACCGGGTCAAAGATTGGTGGCAAAAATTCTGTGAAGACCAGGTACCACATGAACAACTGCAAGAGCACCGGCACATTGCGGAAGATTTCTACATAGCCGTAGCACAACCCGCGTACCAGGGCATTTTTGGAAAATCTTCCAATGCCCAACAGCGCGCCAAGCACGGTGGCCAAGACGATGCCGACCAGAGCAACCCTGAGGGTGTTTAATAACCCGACAAGAAAGGCTTTCCAGTACGGATCGAGCGACTGGTAGGCGATCACAGACTCGCCGATGTCAAAGCCCGCAGGCTGCGTCAGAAAGCCGAATCCGCTCTGAATGCCGCGTGCCGCCATGTTGGCGACCGTGTTGTTGGCCAAATATCCGATCGCGAAGCCGACGGCGAGCAGCGCAAGGATCTGGTAGATCAGCCCTCTAAAACTTTCGCTGCGCCATGTGCGCCGCGCCCGCTGCGGGGTGCGCTGTGATGGCATCCGGGAATCCTATGGTCCTGTTTGCATCGGGAGACACCGGAGCCAGTGTCTTAGCGCTGGCTCCGGCGGGTACTGCTAAGGCTTAGCGAATCGGCGGGGCGTACTGCAGGCCGCCGTTCGTCCACAGATTGTTCAATCCGCGGGGCAATGCGATCGCCGTCTTCGGACCGACATTACGCTCGAACATCTCGCCATAGTTACCCACGGTCTTCAGTGCACGAACCATCCACTCCTTGTCCAGTCCGATCCATTTGCCGGTATCGTCGCTCTTGCCCAGGATACGCATGACAACCGGGTTCGTGCTGTTTGCCAGCATATCGTTCACATTGGCTTGAGTGATGCCGTACTCTTCGGCTTCAACCAGGCCGTTTTGTACCC
>JALRBB010000508.1 GCA_023257915.1 Quisquiliibacterium sp.
GGTGCTGACCGCCCTGGTGTTCGTGAGTCCGGTGTTCTTTCCGGTGCAGGCATTGCCGCGGGCCGCGCAAGCCTGGATCTGGCTCAATCCGCTCGCCGATCCGATGACGCAGACCCGGCGGGTGTTACTAGAGGGGCTGTGGCCCGACTGGCATGGCTGGGCGATCAGCATGCTGGTGGGTTCGGCGGTGGCGGTGGCTGGAGCGCTGCTGTTTCGCAGGCTGCGTCACGGGTTTGCCGATGTGCTCTGATCGCGCCAGCACTCCGGGCGAACCCCACTGGGCCGTGCAGGCCACCGGGCTGGGCAAGTGCTACGGCTTGTATGACCAGCCCACCGACCGGCTCAAGCAGCTGCTGTTCGGGCGTTGGCGGCAGTACGGCCGGGATTTCTGGGCGGTGCGCGACGTGGATCTGCGGATCGCGCATGGCGAGGTGATCGGCGTGGTCGGGCGCAATGGCGCCGGCAAGTCGACGCTGCTGCAGATGATCTGCGGCACGCTGGAGCCGAGCGCAGGCAGCCTGAAAATCGACGGCCGGGTGGCAGCGCTGCTGGAGCTGGGCGCGGGATTCAATCCGGAGTTCACCGGGATCGAGAACGTCTTTATGAACGGCGCGCTGTTGGGTTTGAACCGGCGCCAGATCGACGAACGGCTAGAGCAAATCCTGGACTTCGCGCAGATCGGTGAGTTTGCGCACCAACGGGTCAAGACTTATTCCAGCGGCATGTTCATGCGGCTGGCGTTTGCGGTGGCCACCAGCGTCGAGCCGGACATCCTGATTGTGGACGAGGCCTTAGCGGTTGGCGACGGCGCATTCGCGCGCAAGTCGTTTGATCGAATCATGCAGATGAAGCAGGCGGGCTGCACGATTTTGTTTTGCTCGCATTCGATGTACCAGGTGGAAGCGCTGTGCTCGCGCGCGATCTGGCTGGAGCAAGGCCAGGTGCAGATGATCGACAGCGCGCAGCGGGTCGCGCAGGCCTATCATGCGAGCCTGGGGATTAGCGACGAGGCGGTCGAGCAATCACAACTGGCGACAGTGGCGGCCGCGCCGATCGGCGGCGGGCACATCGTCAGCGCTCATGCGAGCAGCGACGGGCCGCGCGGCAGGCATGTGCAGTTACGTTCGGGCGAATCGGACCTGACGA
>JALRBB010000166.1 GCA_023257915.1 Quisquiliibacterium sp.
CGCGCGCCGGCAGCATCGCACCGGGGTTGAAGTGCGAGAACAAGGCCATCGCGTCGGCGGCCGGTACACCGGTTGCAGCGGCGAGCCTGGAGACATCGCCAAGAACACCGGCGATCCCCATCAGAACCAGGTTGCCGTACAGCTTGAACGAGGCAGCACGCTCAGGCTGTTCGCCCAGATAGACCACTTTCGTGCACATCGGTTGCAGCATTGGCGTGACCGCATCGCACAAGGCCTGGCTGCCGGACAGGATGATCAGACCGGTACCTTCCTGCGCATTGGCCGGCCCCATGAACACCGGCGCATGCACGAAGCGGTAGCCGCGCTCGAGCCAGCGCGCAGCGCGGTCCCGGGTCGGCGTGGTCGCGGTGGTGGTGTGATCGATGATCCAGGTCTCTCGGTCGATGACGCCGGCCAGCGGCTCCAGCGCGGCATCGACCGACGCATCATCAGCGAGCGACAACTGCACACGCTGTGCGCCGCGTACCGCCTCGGCAGCGTCTGCATAAGCCTTGGCGCCCTCGGCTTCGAGCGCCTTGGCCTTGGCAAAGCTGCGATTCCAGACCGAAACCTCATGCCCTTCGGCCAGCAGTTTGCGAATGAATCCGGAGCCCATCAGTCCAGCCCCAAGAAATGCGATCTTCATGTCTGATTCCAGTCAGGTAGTGAAAAGCACCGAGCACAGGCACGCCAGTCCATTGGCGGCGTGCGATTCATCGGCATTGAACGACGCTGCGATGATACGGGCAGCACCGGTGAAGCTCACCGGGGTCCATGCTCGCCCCGGCATTTTTATTCCCCAATGACCAGCGCCTGCCCTCGTCTTGCGGGGGATGACTCAACAATCGACCCTCACCACTCCACCGTTTGCGCAATCGCGTCGGCAGCCTGGCGTAGTTCCGGAAGAAACTTCGTCAACTCGGGCAATGGCATGCGCGCGCTGGGCGCCTGCACCGCGAGTGCCGCAACGAGTCGTCCGTCGGAGTCACGCACCGGAACCGCGACGCAACAGATACCGGCGAGGTACTCTGCATCGTCCAGCGAATAGCCCTGGCTGCGAATCGACTCCAGCTCGCGGCCGAGAACGCTCGGATCCACCAGTGTGGTCGGCGTGTGCCGGATCAACGGGGTTACCCGCAGAAAGCGATCGCGACTGCGCTTGGGCATCGCACTGAGAAACAGCTTGCCACTGGCCGACGCATAGAGCGGCACCTTGGATCCGGCTGCCAGCGCAACCCGCAGCGGCCAGGCGGTTTCGACCCGATCCAGGTACAACACCGAATTGTTGTTCGGGATCGTCAGGTTGCAGGTCTCGCCGATCTGCTCGACCAGTTCCTCGAGCACGGCGCGACGCGCCGCCCGATTCGTCGAGCGCAGCAATGTGTTGCCGGCGAGCTGATGCATGCGCTCCGCGCAGCCATAGCGCTTGCTGCCAGGCTCGCGTCCGACCAGCCCGGAATGCTCCAGCGTGGCCAGGATCCGGTAGACCGTGGGCTTGGGCAGATCGACCTTGCGGCAGATTTCTGCCAACTGCAAGGGCACGTCGGAAGACACAATGGCCTCCAGAATATCCATGGTACGAACGATTGCGGATCCGGCCGGGATCTGTTCGCCGGAAGCCTCGCTATCGTCTTTGGGCCGCATTGCGTTCATATCCAAATGCCTTTGTAGGCTAAGAGTGCGGGCGATTGTCGCAGTTTTTGTTCGAAACGGACCACAATGGACCGAAATCTGCGGATCATCCGCTTCGCCTGCTGAAACCCCATCATCCGGCGCCCAGCTCAATCCCGAACAGTCGGATGGCATCAAGGCTTTGCCGTAGCATTCTGGCTCCGCCGCGCCGCATTTGTGCGGCAGCAATCGCCGCCTGCCAAGCACGCGGACTCCGATCACCGAACCGCATTTGAGCATCCACGAGGACTCTCGATGAGCCAGACCAACGATCCCATCGTGCCAAAAGACGCTGACGACTCACTGCCGCTCGCCGGCATCCGGGTCGTCGAATTCACGCATATGGTGATGGGCCCGACCTGCGGCATGGTGCTCGCCGACCTGGGCGCCGAGGTCATCAAGGTTGAGCCGATCGAGGGCGACGGCACCCGCCGCCTGCTCGGTTCCGGAGCGGGGTTTTTCGCATGCTTCAATCGCAACAAGAAGAGCCTGGCGATCAACGTGCACGACCCGCGCGGCATCGAGATCGTGCTCAAGCTGCTCGCCGGCGCCGACGTGTTCAGCGAGAACTTTAAGCCCGGAGCGATGGAGCGGCTCGGCCTTGGGTATCCGGCGCTGCGCGCGCTGAACCCGGGACTGGTCTACGTGTCCCACAAGGGTTTTCTTCCGGGGCCTTACGATCACCGCACAGCGCTGGACGAAGTCGTGCAGATGATGGGCGGCCTGGCGTATATGACGGGCCCGCAAGATCGCCCGCTACGCGCAGGCACCAGCGTCAACGACATCATGGGGGGCATGTTCGGTGCGATCGGCGTGATGGCTGCCCTGATGCAGCGAACACGGACCGGTCGCGGACGCGAGGTCCAAAGCGCACTCTTTGAGAACAATGTGCTGCTGGTTGCGCAACACATGATGCAGTACGCAGTCACCGGCAAACCGGCCTCCCCGATGCCGAGCCGCATCTCGGCCTGGGCGGTCTACGACGTCTTCAAGGTGCGTGACGACGAAATGATCTTCCTGGGCGTGGTCACCGATACGCAGTGGGCTGCGTTCTGCAAGGCGTTCGATCTGGCGGAACTGGCTGGCGACCCGCGGCTGAAAACCAATAACGACCGGGTGCGGGCCCGCGACTGGCTGATTCCGCATCTGCGGTCTTTGCTGGCCCCGATGTCCGCGCAGCAGATCGCGCAAACCTTCGAGAGTAATGAACTTCCCTATGCGCCGATCACGAAACCGCAGGAGCTGTTCGAGGATCCTCACCTGCTGGCCACCGGGGGATTGGCACCGATGACGCTGCCCGCCGACGCAAGTATTGCCGGGCGCGAATTGCACACGCACACCGCGCTGCTGCCGCTGGCGCTGGACGGCGAACGGCTGCCGCTGCGCAGCGCGCCCCCGTCACTGGGAATGCACACGCAAGAGCTGTTGCGCGAACTCGGCTATGCCGATGTGTCGATCGCGCAGATGCAAGAGGCGGGCGTGGTGCGCTGCGCGGTCAACTAAGCCCTGACATAGCTAGGTTTGCCCGGCAGCGCTCTGGCTGCCCGCGAACCGTTCACCACACCGAACTGCAAGGAGACTCCGACGATGTGGAACCTCAGCTTCGAAGCCCCAAAGATCATTGACGCAAACCCGTTGACCACAATGCCCGATGCCTTCCGGCGCCCGCAGCGCAGCGACTGGGCGGATGCCAATCGCGGCGGCAAGCCAGTGGACAGCTTCATCGAAGGTCCGGCCTTTGACCGGGACGGCAACCTGTACATCACCGACATCCCGCACGGCCGTATTTTTCGCATCGACCCGGCGCTGCGCTGGGAACTGGTCGTCGAGTACGACGGCTGGCCAAACGGGCTGGCGGTTCACCGTGATGGCGGGATCTGGATCACCGACTACCGCAAGGGCCTGCTGCGCCTGGATCCGGGCAGCGGACGGATCGAGCCCTTGCTCACGCACCGCAACAGCGAGTCGTTCAAGGGCGTCAACGACCTGGTCTTTGATGCCCGCGGACGCTGCTGGTTCACCGACCAGGGCCAGACCGGGCTGCAAGATCCGACCGGCAGGGTCTACCGCTGGGACCCGGACAGCGGACAGCTCGACTGCCTGCTCTCGACGGTGCCAAGCCCCAACGGCATTGCGCTGGATGTCGAGCAGCAAGTGCTGTTCGTCGCGGTGACGCGGGCCAACGCGGTCTGGCGCGGGCCCCTGATGCGCGACGGGACCGTGTCAAAGGTCGCCGCGTTTCGCACTTTCTTCGGCAGCGGAGGCCCGGACGGACTGGCGATCGATGCAGACAACCGGCTGGTCGTCGCGCACGTGAGCCTGGGCGGCGCGTTCGTCGTCGAGCCAACCGGTGAGATCCTGCACTTCGTTCGCAGCAAAGCCGGACGTGCGGTGACCAATATCGCGTTCCAGCCCGGCAGCCGACGGATGGTGATGACCGACTCCGAAACCGGCAGCATCCTGGTTGCCGATATGCCGTCGCCCGGACCGACTCCGTTCTCGCATGCCTGAGGCTGCTTGAGCACCAGGTTTCCGAGCGACGGAAGCGGTTTTTGGGGCTCGCCGGAGTCGTGATGGACGCTCACGGTATCCTGCGAAACCATGAAAATCTTCTACGGCTGGAAGATGGTCGCAGCCGCGCTGGGCCTGCAATTTGTGCAGGCAGCGGTCCTGAACCAGGCTTTCGGTGCCTACGTCGCGACGCTGTCGCAGGAATTCGGCTGGAGCAAGACCGCACTGTCCGGCGGCGCTGCGCTGCAATCCATCGAAGCGGCCATCCTGGGCCCATTGCTAGGCTGGATCGTCGACCGCTTCGGCGCGCAGGGCATGATCCGCGTCGGCATCCTGATCTTCGGGGTCGGCTTCATGCTGTTCAGCCAGATCAACACGCTGACAGGCTTTTATCTGTCAGTCGTCATGATCGCAATCGGTTCCAGCCTGTGCGGCTACTTTCCGCTGACTGTCGCGGTGGTCCAATGGTTCGAGAAGAAACGCGCCCGGGCGCTGTCGATGATGAGCATGGGACTGGCGCTGGGGGGCGTGTTCGTACCGGCAGTGGCCTGGTCGATGCAGACCTTCGGCTGGCGGGTAACCGCATTCGGCTCGGGAGTCGCAGCGATGCTGATCGGTTTTCCGCTGGCGCGCATGTTCAAGCGCAGTCCCGAGGAGATCGGCGAGCGGATCGACGGCGAGCCGGCCACGAACCCGCCTGCAACGCAGGCAACGGCAACTGCCTCGCCAGGCATCGGGCCGGTGCTCGCCAGCTCGGAGCAGGAACCGGCGGCGGCGGTCGACGTGGGCGGTCCGGCAGCGACACAGTCCCACGGCGCCGTGAAGCCGCGAGCGGAACGGACCGAACAAAACCTGGAAACCCGAGAGACGAGCACGACCGAACCGGCTGAACCGCGCCAGTTCACTGCCGGCGAGGCGATGCGCACCAGCGCATTCTGGCTGCTGGCGATCGGCCACGGCTTCGCCCTGCTGGTGGTCAGCGCGGTGAACGTACACGCGATTCCGCACATGAACTCCGGACTCGGCTACTCGCTCGCGCAGGCCTCGTTGTTCATCACGCTGATGACCGTCGCGCAGGCCGGCGGCGTGATGCTCGGCTGGGTCCTTGGCGAACAGTTTGAAAAGCGCAAGGTCGCTGCCGCCTGCATGTTCATGCACGCGAGCGGACTGCTGATGCTGACCTTCGCCAGCCATCCGGCGATGCTGGTTGCCTTCTCGCTGCTGCACGGCGTGGCCTGGGGACTGCGCGGACCATTCATGCAGGCGATCCGGGCCGACTACTTCGGGCGACGCTCGATTGGCATGATCCTGGGCATCTCGGCGGCCTTCATCGCGGTCGGACAGGTCTGCGGCCCGTTGGTCGCCGGCAGCCTGGCCGATGCGACAGGGGACTACCGGGCCGGATTCACGGTGCTTGCCCTGATCGCGATGGGCGGGTCGATCGCATTCCTGAAGGCCAGGCGTCCGGCCTGACCTGCGAACCGGCATCGCATCGATGCCCACTTACAACTGAGACAGACAGTGATGAACACTCCGACACAGCAGCAACTGATCGATCAGTTCCTTCCGACTGACTGGCGCGAAGCGGTGCTGGTCGGCCGGGCGTGGATTCCGGGCCCGCAGGCGGGACCCGCAACCATTGCGGTACGCGCCGACGGCAAGATAGTCGACCTGAGCACCATGGCCTCGACGATCAGCGGCCTGCTTGAGCGCGACGACCGTCTTGCGCTGGCGCGCGCGCAAGGCCCCGTCATCGGCGAGTTGGAGCCACTGCTCGCTGCCAGCCTGGCGCACGCCGGACAGCGGCTCGAGGATGCGCGCACACCGGTGTTACTCGCCCCGTGTGATCTGCAACCGGTCAAGGCAAGCGGCGTGACCTTCGTCTCGAGCCTTCTCGAGCGTGTCATCGAGGAACAGGCCCGCGGCGATGCGAGTCGCGCAGAGGAAATCCGTACACGTGTCACCGAAATCCTGGGGGGTGACCTGGCCTCGGTTCGCCCTGGGTCGGAACAAGCAGCCAGCATCAAAAAACTGCTGCTCGAGCAGGGCGCCTGGTCGCAGTACCTGGAAGTGGGCATCGGTCCGGACGCTGAGATCTTCACCAAGTGCGCGCCGCTGGCAGCGGTCGGTTTCGGTGCCGCAGTCGGCCTGCATCCGGCCTCGACCTGGAACAATCCGGAACCCGAGGTGGTCCTGGCGGTCACATCGGCCGGCCAAGTCGTCGGCGCCTCGCTCGGCAACGACGTGAATCTGCGTGACTTCGAGGGCCGCAGTGCGCTGCTGCTGGGCAAGGCCAAGGACAACAACGCATCCACGGCCATCGGCCCCTTCATCCGCCTGGTTGACGCCAGCTACGGTCTGGACGAT
>JALRBB010000430.1 GCA_023257915.1 Quisquiliibacterium sp.
ATGGCCAGTTGCTCGGCCACGTCAACGAATTCGCAGCCGCCGTAGTAGCGCTGGCCCGGGTAGCCCTCGGCGTACTTGTTGGTCAGCTGACTGCCCTGGGCGGCCATGACCGCCGGACTGGTGTAGTTTTCCGAGGCGATCAGCTCGATATGGTCTTCCTGGCGCCGATTCTCGAGTTCGATAGCCTTCCAGAGCTCGGGGTCGGTCTGGGCGATTCCGATGTTGCGGTCGAACATGTGCTGGTTCCTTGCATGCGTAGTGGGGGTGCGACACGGATTGCCGCTTTTCGCTACGCCCAGGCGATCGGCTGCCGCGCAGATCCGGCGCAAAACCGGGCCGCTGGCCAAGTCCGCGCTTCACGGTGTTGATTCACCCCGGCCCAGGCGGGAACGCATTGTCCGTCCGGGTCGTTTCGCCAGTCACGCGGAAGACCCGATTCTACCTTGCTGCGGCCGGCGCGTCAGTCACCTTCGATCGCGTCGTCGGCTCGCCGAAGGTGCGTCACGTCAGCCCATCCGACCAGGCTGAACCGCTCGCCGTCAAAGAGGATGCGATTGATGCTGGCGTTGAGCAGATCATGCTGGCGCGGCTCGCGCATGCCCAGTCCGGTGGCGATCCGATAGGCGCAGTCGAGCACGCCGCCATGGGTGACCGCAACCACGCTGGCGCCTGGATGACGCGCGGCCAACGCGCGCATCGTAGCCTCGACCCGGTCATGCAGCGCCAGCAGCGTCTCCCCGCCGCCGGGCAGCGAAAAATCCGGTTCGCGGGCGCGCCAGCGCGCGAAGTCCGCGGCATGCTCGCGCTGCAACTCGTCCCAGGTACACCCCTCGAAGTCGCCATAGTGCCGCTCGCGCAGCCCGGGCTCTGCGACCACCGGCAAGCCGAGCGCACCGGCCAGCGGCTCAGCGGTCTGCCTGGCTCGCGTCAGATCGCTGGCGTAGACCGCAGCGAGCGCGGCTCCGGCCATCGACTGCCCAAGCAATTGCGCCTGACGCAGCCCCTCGTCGTCGAGCGGGATGTCGATCTGCCCCTGAAAGCGACGCTCTTTGTTCCAGGCGGTGACGCCATGACGGATCATGATCAGTTCGGTCTTCATGCTCAATCCTTTGAGGCAGGCACCTGCAGCCAGAAGGTCACCGGCCCGTCGTTGACCAGATGCACCTTCATGTCGGCACCAAAGACGCCGGTCTGCACAGAGGCGTGCTCAGCCCGCGCGCGCGCAACGAAGGCCTCGAACAACATCCGTCCCTGCTCGGGCGGCGCCGCCGGCGTGAAGCTCGGGCGCGTGCCGCTGCGGGTATCGGCCGCGAGCGTGAACTGCGGCACCAGTAGCAAACCGTTCTCCCCCGGAACCCGGTCGCGCAATGCAATGTTCATCTTGCCGGCCTGGTCGGCAAAGACCCGGAAGGCCAGCAGCTTGGCAAGCAGTTGCTCGCCGTCGCGTTCCGTGTCGCCGCGCTGCGCGCAAAGCAGCACCAGCAGCCCTGCACCGATCTCGCCAACGGTGTCGCCATCGACGACGACCGACGCCTGCGACACCCGCTGCAGCAGCGCGATCAAGCCAGCGTCACCCGCGCAAAGCGTCGCTTGCCGACCTGCACCACGTAGGTGCCGGCAGACACTTTCATCGCCTTGTCTTCGACCCGCTCGCCATCAATGCGCACCCCGCCCTGCTCCAGGTTACGCATTGCCTCGGAGGTCGACGGCACCAGCCCGGCCCGCTTGAGCAGTTGCGCGATACCGATCGGCGCACCGGCCACCGCCACCTCGGGCATGTCTTGCGGCAATGCGCCTTGCCTGAAGCGTGCCTCGAAATCGGCCAGCGCCTGCACGGCCGCCGCCTGCGAGTGGAAGCGCGTGACGATCTCCTGCGCGAGCATGACTTTCGCGTCGCGCGGATTGCGCCCGGATTCGCACTCGGCCCGCAGCCGGCCGATCTCGTCCATCGGCTTGAACGAGAGCAATTCGAAATAGCGCCACATCAAGCTGTCGGAAATCGACATCAGCTTGCCGAACATCTCGCCCGGCGCTTCGGTGATGCCGACATAGTTGGCCTTTGATTTGGACATCTTCTCGACGCCATCCAACCCTTCGAGCAGTGGCATCGTCAGGATGCACTGTGGCTCCTGCCCGTATTCGCGCTGCAGTTCGCGCCCGACCAGCAGATTGAACTTCTGGTCGGTGCCACCCAGTTCGATATCGCTGTGCAAGGCGACCGAGTCGTAGCCCTGCATCAGCGGGTACAGCAGTTCATGCACCGAGATCGGAATGCCGCCCTTGAAGCGCTTGGTGAAATCATCTCGCTCGATCATCCGGGCCAGCGTGTACTTCGCAGCCAGCTCGATCATGCCGCGGGCACCCAGCGCATCCGACCACTCCGAGTTGTAGCGAATCTCGGTGCGCTCGCGGTCAAGTACCAGGCTCGCCTGATCGAAGTAGGTGCGCGCATTGAGTTCGATCTGTTCGCGGGTCAGCGGCGGACGGGTTGCATTGCGCCCGGACGGATCGCCGATCATCGCGGTGAAGTCGCCGATCAGGAAGATCACCGTATGCCCGAGGTCTTGCAGCTGGCGCATCTTGTTCAGCACCACGGTGTGACCCAGGTGCAGGTCTGGTGCGGTCGGATCCAGGCCGAGCTTGATCCGCAGCGGCTTGCCGCTTGTCTCGCTGCGCGCGAGCTTGTCGACCCAGTCGGCCTGCACCAGCAACTCGTCACAACCACGCAGTGTCACCGCCAGCGCCTGACTAACGCCGGCGCTCATCGGCTTTTCCATTGCATCCATCGCGGCTCACCTGCCTTAGAAAATCGGCCCAATTCCCGTCGCCGGATTTCGGTGTCCGGCTGGCCCAGTTGACAGCGCTTTTCGGTTAGAATCGCGCTTTTCGCCGCCGGACCACGCTGCAACCAGCGTCCGGCAAGCCCGGAATTCTAGCCGACACACACGCGTCGGCCCGCATGGCGTCAGGATGCATCGAAGCAAACGATTCAGACGGGTAGCAACGGTTACGGCCCTGGTCAGCGCATTGGGCGCGGTCACAGCCTTCGGTGTCGCCCCTTTGACGAAGATCGATCTCCCGGAACTCGCTTACGTCACCGAGGCACTCCCGCTGCCGCTCGCGTTTCAGGCAGCCGAGCAGATTGTTCCATCCGGTGACGCGTTCTACCAAAGTGAGACCATCCAGCGTGGCGACACCTTGGCGGCGCTGATCAATCGCATGGGCGGTAACGATCCGGAGTTCATCCGCTTCGTGAGCAAAGACAAGGTCGGCCGCAAAGCCTTGCAGATCCGGGCGGGTCGCTCGGTACAGGCCGAAATCGACTCCACGGGCCGGGTAAACCGCTTCGCCTACCGCACCGGCGGTCTCGAAGACGACGCCTCTCCGAACCAGGCCAAGCCCGGTAAGCGACTCGAGATCAGCCGGGTTGGCGATGAATTCGTCGCCCAAGAGGTCGAGATCCCGCTGGAGCGCTCGGTCGAAATGCGCACCGCCGAGATCCGCAGTTCGCTGTTCGCGGCTACCGACGCGGCCGATATTCCCGAGAGCGTCGCGATCAAGATCGCCGACATCTTCGGCGGCGATATCGATTTTCACCGCGACCTGCGCAAGGGCGACCGGCTACGCGTGATCTTCGAAACCATCCGCGAAGCCGACAGCCTTGACGGGCCAGCTGGCAGCCGGGTACTCGCAGTCGAATTCATTAACGACGGCAACCAGTTCGACGCGATGCTCTTCGAGCGCGAAGGTCGTGCGGAGTATTTTAGTTTCGCGGGCAAGAGCCTGCGCAAGGCCTTCCTGCGCAACCCGCTTGAGTTCAGCCGGATCTCCTCTGGCTTTAGCCTGTCGCGACTGCATCCGGTCCACAACGTCTGGCGTGCGCACCGCGGTGTCGACTTTGCTGCCCCCACGGGCACGAAGGTGCGCGCCTCCTCCGACGGCAAGGTGAAGTTCGCCGGTAACCAGAACGGTTATGGCAAGGTGGTCATTCTTGAGCATAGCGGCCGGTACTCAACGCTGTACGCACACTTGTCGCGTATCTCCCCTGACCTGCGGCCCGGAACTCGCGTCAGCCAAGGCGACGTGATCGGCGCGGTCGGCTCCACCGGCTGGGCGACCGGTCCGCATCTGCACTATGAGATGCGCATCGACGGCAAACATGTCGATCCGATGCGCGTCGCGCTGCCTGAGAGCAAGCCGCTGAACGGTCAAGACCGGGTCGCCTTGCAGGCCGCTGCCGCCGAACTGCGCAATCGTTTCGCCCAGTTCGACACGATCACCATCGCGCGCTTCGAGTAAGGCGTTCAAAGCTTCGCGCCGGACGAGTCGCCCTGATGTCCGGCCCCCTGATATCCGGCCCGCAGATGTCCGGTCTCTACATCGGCTTGATGTCCGGCACCAGCGTCGATGCGGTCGACGGAGCGCTCGTAGACTTCTCCGGGCGCCAGCCACTCTCCCTCGGATTCGCCAGCATCCCGATGCCGCAGACGCTTCGCGCATCACTGCTGTCTTTGCAAACGCCCGGAGATGATGAACTCGGTCGCGCAGCACTTGCCTCGATCGAACTGACGCGACTCTACGCCGAAGTGGCTGTCACGCTGCTGCGCAAGGCAGGCGGCCGTGATGCTAACCCTGCGGTCCTGGCGATCGGCGCGCACGGGCAGACGGTTCGCCATCGCCCAGAACTCGGCTACACGCTGCAGCTGCTCGATGGCGCGCTGCTCGCCGAACTGACCGGTACACCCGTGGTCTGTGATTTTCGCAGCGCAGACATCGCGGCCGGCGGCCAGGGCGCCCCGCTGGTTCCAGCCTTTCACCGGGCGGTGTTTGAAGATCCAACCCGGCGCCGAGCGATCATCAACGTCGGCGGCATCGCCAATCTGAGCCTGCTCGCTCCCGGCAGGCCGGCGGCTTTGGCGGCATTCACGTCGTTGGCGGAATCGCCCACCATCGCGGCCCAGCCGAAATCGCGGCCCA
>JALRBB010000484.1 GCA_023257915.1 Quisquiliibacterium sp.
CAAGCCTGCGCCAGGGATTATGGAGTGGCGTTGCCGCAGGTGCGACAAGGCACTTTTTAGCCAAGATACCCATTTCTCTCATGGACACAATCAAACACGTTGACCTCGCGCTGTGCCGAGTACCGCTGCAGCAGGCGGTGAGCGACGCCAAAGTGCTGACCGGGCGGCAAAGGCCGCTTTCTCACGTCGATCTGCTGACCGCAACCATTGAGACGCATCATGGCGAAACGGGTTTTGGTTTCAGCTACTCGCTGCGCGCGGGTGGTAACGCCTTATGGGCTCACGCCTGCGACTTGGCCGGAGAACTGATCGGGGAGGACCCGAACGCCATCGGTCGATTGTGGGAAAAAATGGCCTGGCAGGGTGCCTCGGTGGCACGCACAGGCGTTACTGTGCAGGCGATCGCGGCGTTTGATGTGGCGCTGTGGGATTTGAAAGCCAAGCGCGCGGGCCTTTCTATCGGGCGACTACTTGGCGCGTATCGCCACGATGTGGCTTGCTACAACACCTCGGGCGGTTACCTGCAAGCAACAACGGAAGAGGTCTTGTCCAATGTGGATCGCTCAATGGCGCGCGGTCTGGGCGGTATCAAACTCAAGGTGGGTCAGCCTGATCTGGCCAAAGATATTGCGCGAGTGGCTGCAGTACGCAAACATGTCGGCGAGGGCGTGCCAATCATGGTCGACGCCAATCAACAATGGGATTATGGCACCGCATTGCGAGCCGGCCGTCAGCTCGATGAGTTTGCGCTGACCTGGCTGGAAGAGCCGCTCAATGCTTACGACTATCAAGGCCATGCGCGATTGGCCGAGCGTCTGGACACACCGATTGCTACTGGTGAGATGCTCAGTAGCGTGGCTGAATGTGCCGAATTGGTCAGACATGAATCGGTGACCTTCATGCAGGCCGATGCGCCACGCATCGGTGGCATCACGCCGTTTCTGAAAATCGCTACCTTGTCGGATCTGGCTCGTCTGAAGCTCGCGCCGCACTTTGTGATGGAGATCCACATTCACCTGGCGTGTGCCTATCCACACGAAGCCTGGGTCGAGCACATCGAATGGCTTGAGCCTGCCTTCAATGAACGCCTGGAGATCAAGAATGGTCGTATGCTGCTGCCCGAGCGTCCGGGTCTAGGGTTTAGCCTGTCGAGTCAAGCGCGCGACTGGTGCGAACAAATGCGCCGTTTCCAGGCATGAGCGACGGCAGTCCTTCTGCGCGTGCCGGGATGGATGATGGCGTTCTGTCGATGTACGTGCCGGTTGATCAGCCGATTTGATCCATGTGTCGATGGCGCACCATCGGATAAAATGCGGCTTCCTCCGAATTGACGGGCTGCTTGATGCGCGAGCCTGCGTTCCCAGACAGAACAATGACATCCAGCGACAACGCCCCGCGCCGCATGCGAACACGTTTTGCGCCGAGTCCGACCGGCTTTCTGCATATTGGCGGTGCCCGCACCGCGCTGTATGCCTGGGCCTATGCCCGCCACCACGGCGGCGATTTCATCCTGCGCATTGAAGACACCGATCTGGAGCGTTCCACGCCGCAGGCGGTTCGGGCGATCCTTGACGGCATGGCCTGGCTCGGCCTGCAGCATGACGAAGGGCCGTTCTACCAGACCCAGCGCATGGATCGCTATCGCGAGGTCATCGCGCAGATGCTTCGCGACGGCACCGCTTATCACTGCTATTGCAGTCGCGAAGAGCTCGATGCGATGCGCGCTGAGCAGGAAGCGCGCGGTGCCAAGCCGCGTTACGACGGACGCTGGCGTCCGGAGCTCGGCAAGGTGCTTGCGGCAGTCCCGCAGGGTGTCGAGCCGGTGGTGCGATTTCGCAACCCGGTCGGCGGCAGTGTCGTCTGGAATGACTTGGTCAAGGGTCCGATCGAGGTGGCCAACGATGAACTTGACGACCTGATCATTGCTCGTTCGGACGGAACACCCACCTACAACTTCTGCGTGGTCGTCGACGACTGGGAAATGCGCATCACCCATGTGATTCGCGGTGACGACCATGTCAACAACACGCCGCGGCAGATCAACATCTACCGGGCGCTGGGCGCCAGGCTGCCGGCGTTTGGCCACCTGCCGATGATCCTCGGCCCCGACGGGCAGAAGCTCTCCAAGCGGCACGGCGCGGTCAGCGTG
>JALRBB010000515.1 GCA_023257915.1 Quisquiliibacterium sp.
CCGTGCTTGGTGATCAGCCCCACCAGCGTGATCAGGCCAATCTGGCTGTACACATTCATCGTGCCGCCGGTCAACTGCAAAAGCCCGAGCGCACCGGTCATCGACAGCGGAACGGTCAGCATGATGATCAGCGGATCGACGAAGCTCTCGAACTGCGCCGCAAGAACCAGGAAGATGAAAGCTAGCGCGAGCACGAAGGTCAGCAGCAAGGCCGACGAAGACTCCTTGAATTCCCGTGTCTGGCCGTTGTAGTCGACCGCATATCCGACGCCAAGGTGCTTGCGCGCCATCTCCTCCATCAGGTCGACCCCCTCGCCCAGTGAGACACCCGGTGCGAGATTCGCGGTGATCGTCACCGCGCGGCGCTGTCCGAAGTGATTCAACTCACGCGCGGTTACGCCCTCGCGGGCCGCCACCAGACTGGCCAGGGGCACCATCGAGTCATTGCGACCGCGCACAAAGATGTTGGAGATGTCCTCCGGCGAGTTGCGTTTGAGCGGGTCAAACTGAACGACGACATCGTACTGCTCACCTTCTCGCTTGAAGCGCGTGACCAGCCGACCTCCCAGCGCGGTCTCCACAGTACGCCCGATCGTCTCGACCGGGATGCCCGCATCGGCGGCACGCTCTCGGTCGACCTGCACCTTGATCTCCGGCTTGTTCAGCTTCAGGTCGCTGTCCACACCCTGCAGTCTGGGGTCGCGCTGCAACTGGGCCAGCATCGGCGCGATCGTGCGCTGCATCTGGTCGTAGGGATCGGAACTCAGGATCACAAAATTGATCGGCCGTTCGCGCACCGACTGCCCAAGCGGCGCCGGCGCGATCCCGAATGCCAGCACTCCGGGAATGGCCAGCAGCTTGGGCTGCAGTTCGGCGATCATCTGCTTAATCGTGCGCTCGCGCTCCGACCAGTCAACCACCCGGGTAAACGAGATACCTTGCGTAACGCTCGGACTGCCGGCCACCACGAACACCCGATCCACCTCCGGGATCGCGCGCATCAGTTTTTCGACTTCGAGCGCGTATTTCTGCGTGTAGTCGATCGACGCGCCATCCGGACCGCTGATGATGCTGACAATCGTGCCCTGGTCCTCGACCGGCGCCAGTTCGCGCTTCATGCCGGTCCACAGAAAGTAGCTCGCCGAGGCCACCGCACCGCCGACCAGAAGCACCAGCCAACGCTGCCTCAAGGTCCAGCCGAGCGAAACGGCGTAGCCGTGCGTCATTGCCCCAAGCACGCGATCGATGCCGCGCGCAAAGAAATTCGGGTTCGGGTCATGACGCAACAAGCGCGAGCACATCATTGGCGACAGCGTCAGCGCGACAAAGCCGGACACCAGCACCGCGCCGGCCAGCGTCAGTGCGAATTCGACGAAAAGGCGGCCGGTGCGTCCGGTTGTGAACGCGATCGGAGCGTACACAGCGGCCAGCGTGATCGTCATCGCAATCACGGCAAAACCAACCTCACGAACCCCTTTGAACGCCGCCGCCATCGGGCTCATGCCGTTCTCGATGTGCCGATAGATATTTTCGAGCACCACGATCGCGTCATCGACAACCAGGCCGATCGACAGCACCAGTGCAAGCAGGGTCAGCGTATTGATCGAAAAACCGGCCGCCAACATCAATGCGAGCGACCCGACCAGACAGACCGGGATTGTGATCAGCGGGATCACGCTGGCGCGCAAGGTGCCCAGGAACAGGAAGATGACCATTGCAACCAGGGCCACCGCCTCAAGGATGGTCTTGTACACCGAATCGATCGACCGATCGATGAACACCGTCTTGTCGTTGGCGATGTTGACGCTGACCCCCGGGGGTAATTCCGACTCGATCCGAGGTAACTCTTCGCGCAGTGCGCGGGCGAGTGTCAGCGGATTGGCGGTCGCCTGCTTGATCACACCAATCGCGACCGCCGCGCGGCCGTTGAAGCGCACATTGGTGCGCTCGTTCAGTGCGCCGATCTCGACCCGGGCGACATCCTTGATCCGTACCGGATAGTCCTTGACCGTCTTGACAACGACATCCTCGAACTCGGACTCACGCCTCAGATCGGTTTGTGCGACCACCGTGAACTCGCGCTGCCGGCTCTCAATTCGACCGGATGGCACCTCCACATTCTGGCGGCGCAGCGCCGACTCGACATCGGCCGGTGTGAGCCGATAGGCCGCCAGCCGGTCCGGATCCAGCCAGATGCGCATCGAATAGCGTCGCTCGCCGAAAATCCTGACGTCAGCCGCACCCGGCAGCGTCTGCAGCCGAGGCTTCACATAGCGGTTGGCAATGTCGGACACTTCCAGCGCGGAGCGGGTGTCACTGGAAAACGCGAGCCAGACGATCGGACTGGCGTCGGCTTCAACCTTGGAAATCACCGGCTCCTCGATTTCCTGCGGCAGCTTGGCGCGAACCCGCGCGACACGGTCACGGACGTCGGCCGCCGCACCGTCCGGGTCGCGGTCCAGTCGGAATCGCACCGAGATCTGGCTCTGTTCAGGGCGAGAAATCGAAGTCAGCACGTCGACGCCTTCGATCCCGGCGATCGAATCTTCCAGCGGCTTGCTCACCTGCGTCTCGATGATGTCGGCCGACGCGCCAAGGTACTGCGTCGTCACGGTCACCACCGGCTCATCGATCTTCGGGTATTCGCGCACCGACAATCGCGAGTACGAGACCAGTCCGACCAGAACAACCACCATCGAGAGGACGGTTGCAAACACCGGCCGTCGAATGCACACGTCCGAGATCAGCATCGTCAGGCTCCTGGTTTGCGCGCCGGCGGCGCCTTGTCAAGCGCCGTGCCGTTCGCAGGAGCCGTCGACGCAGCCGACCCAGCGCCTGCCCCCGAGGCTGGCTGCTCGGTCACGGTGACTGGCATCGCATCACGGCGCAAGCGCAACTGCCCGGCCGTCACAACCAGTTCGCCACCCGCGACCCCGCTGAGAATCTCGACTTTGCCGTCCAGGCGCATCCCGGTCTCGACCCGGGTGCGAACCGCCTTGCCGTCAACGACGCGAAAAACGCTCGCCTGCCCGCCGGATGGCAGGATCGCTTCCTCGGGCACGACGATCGCCGCAGGTTTTTCGCGCAGCACGATCCGCGCCTTGGCAAACATCCCGGCGCGCAAGCTCGCATCCGGATTGGGAAGCACACCGCGCGCCAGCAGCGAGCGCCCGTTCGCGTCGACCTGCGCATCGAGCGCGTCGAGCCTGGCCGTGAACTCACGTCCCGGAAACGCATCGATGCGCAGTCGGATCGACTGGCCCTTGCGCAACTGCCCGAGAAACCGTTCCGGCAGCCGCAGATCGACCTTCATGCTGGAGACATCTTCGAGCATGACCAGTTCGGCACCATCCTTGACGACGTCACCGACGCTGACGTTGCGCAGGCCCAGCACACCTGCGAACGGCGCGACGATTCGGGTCTTGGCCAGTTGCGCCTGAGCCAGTTCGAGCCGGGCAGCCTGCACCTTGAGCGTGGCTGCGGCCTGGTCACGGGCGCTGCCACTGACGTAATTTCGCTTGGCCAGGTCCTCGGTGCGTTCGAAGCTCGTGCGGGCCAGACCGAGTTCGGCGCGAGCCTGCTCGACCTGCGCCGCCAGCACCGAGTCGTCCAGACGCAACAAGAGTTGCCCGCGCGCAACGCGTGCTCCGTCGGTAAAACCGATCGCGACGATGCGCCCGGAAATCTCCGGCTTGATGATGACGCTTTCGTTGGCGCGCAGAGTGCCGACCGCCAGCACTTCGTCGGCCAGGTCCCGAACCTGGGCCCGAGCCGCCTCGACACCAACCGGCCTGGCCGGAGCTGCGCCACCTGCGGCAGAACCCGCCCCCTGTCCGGGTGAAGGCGCACCTGCCGCGCGGCCGGATTCGCTCGCAGCTGGCCCAGACTGTTTGGAGGCGGAGATCTCGACCGCGGGACGCGGCCCAGCGCGTTGCGACTGGTAGGCCCACCACCCTAAACCGCCGATGCCGAGCGCGGCGAGCGCAATCACCAGTATTCTGTGCATCTTGTTTCTTTTGGTTCGACCTGTGTCTTTGGTCGGGCAATCTAGCATAGCGAACCATCAGGCCTGTGATGCAATTCCAATCTCCTCAAAATAACGCTACGCCCGGACGCAGCCCCGGCACCGCCGAACCGACTCCGATTGCGCCGCCACAGGCCCGCGAGTCGATCCGTCTGTTGGAGGCGTCCCGTATCCGTGAGGTTGCCAACGCCGCCATGGGACGAGCCGACGTGCTGGCCTTTTGGTTCGGCGAGCCGGACGCGGTCACGCCCGCGTTCATTCGCGACGCGGCCAAGGATTCGCTGGACGCGGGCGAGACCTTTTACGGCCACAACCTGGGCGACCCCGCCCTGCGCACGGAGCTGTCGCGCTATCTGAGCCACTTGCACGGTCCGGTCGGCGTCGACCGGATCGCTGTGACCAACTCCGGTGTCAACGCCCTGATGCTTGCCGCACAGTTGCTGGTCTCGCCCGGTGACCACGTCGTCGCGGTCGTTCCACTTTGGCCCAACGTCACCGAGATTCCCCGGATTTTGGGCGCGACGGTCGAACGGGTTTCGCTTCAGGTAGACCCGCGTAGCGGATTGTGGAGCCTGGATCTGGAACGGCTGCTCGCCGAGATCACGCCACAGACCCGCGCGGTCATCATTAACTCGCCGAGCAATCCGACCGGCTGGGTCATGCCACGCGAGCAAATGCAGGCCTTGCTCGCGCATTGCCGGCGTACCGGAACCTGGATCGTGTCCGATGAGGCCTATGGGCGCCTGGTGTTCGACGGCTCGTCACAGGCTCCATCGATGCTCGACCTGGCCGACCCGCTCGACCGGCTGATCGTCGCCAACACCTTTTCCAAATCCTGGCAGATGACCGGGTGGCGACTTGGCTGGCTTGTCGTCCCAGCGAGCCTGATCGATGATCTTGGAAAACTGATCGAGTACAACACCTCTTGTGCGCCGGCCTTCGTCCAGCAGGCGGGGCTAGCCGCGTTGCGCGACGGTGAACCGGTCGTTCAGTCTTTTGTACGCCAGCTTGCCGAGCGGCGTGACGCACTGATCGATGCGCTGCGACAGATCGACGGCGTAAGCATCGCAGCGCCGCAGGGCGCGATGTACGCGTTCTTGCAGGTGGCGGGCCAGACCGACAGCCTGACGCTCGCCAAGACGCTGGTACGCGAGCGCGGCCTGGGCCTTGCACCGGGTTCTGCCTTCGGCCCCGAGGGCGAGGGCTACCTGCGCTGGTGCTTCGCCAAGCCGGTGCAGTTGCTGCATCAGGGCGCTGCTCGATTGCGAGCCCACCTGCAAGGCTAGGCGAGCGCAGCGCGCGACCGGAACTCAGCCGGTGGGGCGCTGCCTTGCCTGATCAACGCCGCGATTGGCGAGTGCATCAGCTCGCTCGTTTTCGGGATGTCCGGCGTGTCCGCGGACCCAGCGCCACTCGATTTCATGCTGGGCCACCAGTGCGTCGAGTTCGCGCCACAAGTCTTCGTTCTTGACCGGTTTGCGGTCGGCGGTCTTCCAGCCACGCGCCTTCCAGGAACGCACCCACTCCGAAATACCTTTCTGCACATACTGCGAATCGGTATGGACGATCACGTTACTGCTGCGACGCAGGCTCTCCAACGCCCGAATCACCGCGGTCAGCTCCATGCGGTTATTGGTGGTGTTGTGCTCGCCCCCGAAGATTTCCTTCTCATGCTCGCGCCAGCGCAGCAACGCCCCCCAGCCGCCTGGCCCAGGATTGCCCTTGCAGGCTCCGTCGGTGTAAATCTCGATCGCCTCTTGCATGACTGAATCTGTATTGCCGTCTTGATTTGCCGTCTTGATCATCTCGCCGGCATCATGCCCGAGCCTTGACTGCCACCGTCACTGGGGCCGAGCTTAGCGCGGCCTGTCGGTGCCAGCGCCGACCACCTGCCGGTCCGAGCTGTCGAACTGGTGGACCGGCGTCTTGCTCGCGGTCGCCGGGCGCGCCCTCGCCTTGGCACGCGGCGACTTCCAGAGCTTTCCGACCAGGCGCATCCCCTGCACCCGCTTGACGGCCGACAACATGTAGACCGCGCCGCAAATCGGCCACCACCGGTCGCCGGCGCTTTCCATGAACCTGGTGCGATCCAGCCAGCGCTGCGACGTGCAAGGCGGTCGAAAGCAGCCATAGCGTCCTCGTTCCAGTTCGAAGCCGAGCAGCTTGAGCCAGTCTCGAAGGCGCGGTAATCCGAGTTGCGCCGCCCTGTCCGGCACGAAAGCCGGGATTGGTCCGCGCGCGAAAAACTGGCGCACACCCCACAGACTGACCGGATTCAGACCGGTGATGATCAAGCGGCCTTCCGGGCGGAGCACCCGCTCGACTTCACGCAACGCCTGGTGCGGATCGGCGCACGACTCAAGCACATGCGGCAATACCATCAGGTCAATCGATTGCGAGTCGAACGGCAGTTCCTCGAACGCGGCCAGACGCACCGCTGAACGTACGCCAGCCTCCTGGGCATCCACAATTGGCGCATTCTCATCGCCGAGCAGCGCGCAAACCTTGCTGGTCATCCTGTTGGCGCGCAGGCAGTCCAGTTGCGGCGTGCCGCACTGCAACGCGAGATAGCCAAACAGATCGGCAACGACCGCATCGAACTGCTCCTGCTCCCACTGCAGCAGGTAACGCCCGGGCGGCGAACAAAGCCATTCCGACCAGGATGATGTGGCGCTTATAATCGGTTCGCTTTCCACCCGATCTCTACCCGATCTCAGTTGATGATGACAAGGCAATTCACCCCGGCCGCACATCCTTGCGTCAGCGCGATTCCCGCGTTCGACGACAACTACATCTGGCTGCTGCGCAAGCCGGGTTCGCCTTGCGTTGCAGTCGTCGACCCCGGCGATGCGGATGCGGTGGACGCGGCGCTGCAACGCGACGGCCTGACGCTCACGAGCATTCTACTGACCCATCATCATCGCGACCATGTCGGCGGGGTCGAGGCTCTGCGTGCCCGGTACGCCCCGAAGGTCTTCGGTCCTCGTCACGAGACGATCGACGGCATCGATCAGCGCTGCATTGAAGGGGACGAAGTCCTGCTTCCCGAGCTCGAACTCGCGCTGCGTGTCATTGATGTGCCGGGCCACACCGGCGGCCACATCAGTTACTTCGCGCAGACCTTTGGCGCCGATCCAAGACCCTTGCTGTTTTGCGGCGACACCCTGTTCGCAGGCGGCTGCGGCCGCATCTTTGAGGGCACACCGCCCCAGATGCTGGCCTCGCTCGACAAATTGGCCGCCCTGCCGCCCGAGACGCTGGTGTTCTGCGCACATGAGTACACCTTATCGAATCTGAAGTTTGCGGCAGCGGTCGAACCGTCATGCGATGACGTCCTGGCACGCCTGGCTGAAGTTGCCAGCCAGCGGGAAATCGGCGAAGCGACGGTCCCCAGTGCGATCGGCATCGAGTTGCGCACCAATCCGTTTCTGCGCTCGCGGGACGGCGCGGTGATTGCGAGCGCCGCGCAGCGTCTGGGACGCGCACCGACGTCCAGTGTCGAGACCTTCGCGGCAATCCGGGAATGGAAGAACGTGTTTCGCTGATCAAAGCGGTCTGATTCTCGAGTACTCCGGCACGCCCGGTTAGGGGTATTCTTCGTGCCGGAGAGGCATTCTGGGCTTGACGGAACCAGGGTGAATCACCTAGCATCGCTCGATCCTGAATACCAAGGATAATCAAAGGTTTAGGAGTTTTCGTTGCAGGGTTTTCGCAAGTTCCCGCAATCGCGGACGATACTCGCAACGGTTGGCGCCTTGCTGATCGCGCTGACGAGCGGCTGCGCCTCACTAAGCACCTCACTGAGCGGCGTACTACCTGGGCAGGAGCAGTCGGCAGGCGTCGCGCCCTCGACCTACGACGCGACGCCCAGACCAATCGAACATTCTGCCGATGTCGCTAAAGCGGAGCCGCCGGCCGAACTGAGCGACCAAGCCGAACCCGACACCAGTCTTTGGGACCGAATCCGGGCCGGCTTCAAGATGCCCGAGCTCGACACACCGCTGGTCGCCGAGAAGGAACGCTTCTACCTGGCCCGGCGCGACTATCTCGACCGGATGTATCAGCGTGGCAGCCGCTACCTGTTTTATATCGTCGAGGAAATCGAGAAGCGCGGGATGCCGACCGAGCTCGCCCTGCTGCCTTTTGTCGAAAGCGCGATGAACCCGACGGCCCTGTCGTCGGCGCAGGCTGCGGGCTTGTGGCAATTCATCCCGTCCACCGGCAAAGCCTACGATTTGCATCAGAACTGGTGGGTCGACAATCGGCGCGATGTCGTCAAGTCGACCAACGCGGCGCTCGACTACCTGCAAAAGATTTATGAAATGCAGGGCAATGACTGGTTCCTCGCGCTGGCCTCGTACAACTGGGGCGAAGGCGCAGTTGCCCGGGCAATCAAGAGGAACAAGTCGAAGGGACTGGGAACAGACTATCTGAGCCTGAACATGCCGGCCGAAACCCGGCATTACGTTCCGAAGCTGATCGCGCTGAAAAACATCCTGATGCGAGCTGAGGAGTTGGGCATCGCCCTGCCAGAGCTGCCCAACCGGCCCTATTTCGTCACCATCGAAAAAACCCGTCCGATTGACCTGAAGCTGGCGGCGCAGTTCGCAGGCATGAGCGTCGAGGAGTTTGTCGCACTGAACCCTGCGCACAACCGACCGGTGATCGCCGCCTCGAAGAACAATGAAATCAAACTGCCTGCCGACCGGGTCGACGACTTTCTGATCGCGGTCGACAAGCATGCAGAGGCCAGCAAGGTATTTGCCACCTGGCAACCGTATACGCTCAAACCCGGAGAGTCGATCGAGTCGGTCGCACGCTCCTTCGGGATCAGCGCGACCGAGATCCGCAAGGCCAATGGCATTCAGGCCAGGCAAAACATCCTGGCCGGTACCCGCCTGCTGGCGCCACACAAGGATGTCGTCGACGAATCGCGTGTCGAGAAATTCGTCGGCCCACGGGTTTATGAACAAGTCGACCGCCCGGCTCAGTACCATACGGTCGGACGCAAAGAAACCCTCGCGACGATCGCCCGCCGCTATGGCGTTTCAACCGGCGCGATTACCGCTTGGAACGGCCTGAAAAAGGGTGTGCAGCACGGCATGCGCTTGCTTGTACGACCTGCATCGACCCAGACCCTGCTCACCAACGAGCATGGCGATACTCGTGTCGTCTCGACGACGCAGAATGCCGAGATCATCAAGACCGGAAACCCGAACGCCAAGAATCGCAAAGCCGGGAAGGCGCCGCAGCGACGTACACGATCACGCGTATCGGCCGCCCGGGGCTCTCGCGCCTCCCGCCCCAAGACAGAAGCTGTTCGGGCCCGGCCAGCTGCGCGGGGTTCGTCGAAGATCGCTCCGAAAATCGAGAAAGTCGCGCCGCCCAGGCGCAAGCGCACCTAGCGCACAGCGGCGCTACCGATCAAGCCAGCTTGCCGTATCGCCGATCGCGGCGCGCGAGGTCCGAAATTGGTTGGCCGGGTGCGCCTCATCCTCAAATCCGAACGAGATGCCACATACGACCAGCCGATCCGGATCGATCCCCAACTGCTCGCGCGCGCAAGCCGAGTAAGCTGCCAGCGCTGCCTGGGCGATCGTCGCCACTCCGAGAGCCTGCGCCGCAAGCATGAAGTTCGACACGTACGCACCGCAATCGACCGCACCGTAGATCCCGAGCGGTGCCTCGGTCGTGACGATGGCGACATGCGGCGCACCGAAGAAACGGAAGTTCTCCAAGCGCTGCCGATCGCCGGCCGCGCGGTCACCGCGCTGCACACCGACGGCCTCGTACAGCTGAAAACCGCACTCGCGCCGGCGTTCCTGATAGACCCCGCGATATTCGCCAGGAAATGGCAGGTCCGGCTCCGGCTTCACGCTTTGCACCTGCTCGAGCAGCGCGTCACGATAGCGCTGCAATGCCTTGCCGCTGGCAATCGTTAACTGCCAGGGCTGCGAATTGCACCAGGATGCGGTGCGCTGAGCGATGGTCAGAATCTTTTCGATCGTGGCGCGCGGCACCTCGTCAGGCAAAAATGCCCGACAACTGTGCCTCGCAACCAAAAGGTGCTCTAGCTGATCAGCCAGCCCTTGCGTCACGGATCGTTCGGATCCGGCAATAGCGTCACGCGTCAATTCACTCTCCATCACACGAAACCCCACCCATTGCGGGACACGACGCGACGGGCGGCGTCTCCACGCTCGGCCGTGCACCGGCTCAATTCATCAGTCGCCCGCGATATTAACTCGTGCTGACACTGTCGCCACACGGCAATCAGCAACGTGCAGATCTGCCACTGCATCATGTGACGCGAATAATTCACGGTATCGACACAATCGATGGCCTTGCAGGCACTAAGGTCCGGTTCATAGAAGTTTCCGGAGATCTGCGGTCCGTCTTGGCGCCCAAACCCTGGCAACAAGTCTCCGCAGGGTAGTGACAGCGAAGGCCCGCGCCGTCGATGCAAGTGTCTCCGGCCAAGGAGAATACCGATGAGCGAGACATCGCTGCGCACAGCCCCGGTGGAGACACTCGAATCGGCGGAACGTCCCGAGGATTTCGATCATTTCCTGCGCTATGGATGTAACACCGAACCCATCCATCAACTCGGAAATGTACAACCGCACGGCATCCTCGCCGTGGTCGAAGTCGCAACCGGCAAGCTCGTGCAGTTCTCGGCCGGATTACCCCGATATTTTGCGCTCCCCCCAACGATCGAACAGATCGCGGGATCTTGTCTGACCTGCTGGGTCAACGCGGAACGCGATGCGCTTCTGGACGTGTTGCGCACCCTGTCACACGACCATACCTCACCTCTCGAATTGTCCTTGCGCTCCCGGGTCGAGATTGCGCAATCGGGCATCTCGGCGAGCCCTCGGCGCCAGACGCAGCATGAATGCACCGGATACCGGATCGGCGACTACGCAGTCCTCGAATGGATTCCGAATGGGCCCACACAGTTGGTCGACTTCGCCCAACTGCGACAACTGCAACAATTGAACAGAGCACTGCACAAGCTGCGGCGCTCGGACGATGCCGACATATTCCTGAATGACTGCGTCAACGAGTTGCAAAAGCTGTGTCAATACGACCGAGTGATGATCTATCGCTTTCGGCCGGACTGGACCGGGGAGATCGTCGCGGAGGCAGTCTCCAAGAATGCCGAAAAGAAATACCTCGGCATGCGCTTTCCGGCCGGTGACATTCCGCCGCAAGCCCGTGCGCTTTACGAGCAAAACACGTTTCGGTCTCTGGCGGATATTCAAGCAAAAGACGACCCTCTACTGCCCGCGGTGTTGCCCAACGGCAAACCCCTGGACCAGAGCTTGTCGTTGCTGCGCAGCATGTCCAAGGCACATATCGCCTATCTAACCAACATGGGCGTGCGTGCCACGATGTCCATTTCCCTGCTCAGGCAGGGAAAGCTCTGGGGTCTGGTCGCCTGTCACCACCTGCAGCCACGAGTCCCCCCGTATCACATGCGCGAAATGATGCGCACTGCCTGCGAGCTGATTTCCAACATCGTCACGATGCGTACGTCGGATCTCGAGCGTCTGAATGACCAGACGACGATCAACGAATTCAACGAAACGATGCGAGGAATCGGCAATTCGATCGCCTCCTACAGCAGCCTGGCGGGAGGATGCGCAGATTTCTCCGACCGCATTCTGGCGCAATTCTCGGCTAACGCCTGGGGGTTCAGCATCAACGGCGAAAGCTTTGTGCACCGCCTTCGCAGCAATGGTGCCCAGCGGCTCGACCAGTCGGATTGTGACCAGTTGATCGAAGAGATTGATCGCATCTGTGGCACGAAAAAATCCGCCGCCCAACTGAACCTTTCAAGCCTGCAAGGCCTGGACACCCCAAAACTCGATCAATTCTGCGACGCCGCAGGCTTGCTTGTGCAGCGATTTGGCGAAGACTTGCGCGACTTTTGCTTCATGACGCGCCCGGAAGTGCGCGAAACCATTCATTGGGCGGGCAAACCCCAGAAAACTGAGCGCGTGGCCGCAGACGGTTCGATTTTTCTCGAGCCGCGACGCTCGTTCGACCAATGGACCGAACAGGTCAATGGAAACGGTGAGGCCTGGCTCGATCTCGACCGCGAGTTGCTCGGAAAACTGGCGCGAATGCTTGCCGACTACGCGAAGAATCTGCTCACGCGCGAACTGAATGAAAAGCTGAGATGGCGCGCTCGCCACGACCACCTGACAGGACTGTTGAACCGAAGCACGCTGGAAACGGAACTCAACCAGATGATGTCGTCCCCCGATCCGAACATTGCCCTGTTCATGATCGACATGGACCACTTCAAGCGCATCAACGATACGCTGGGCCATCGCGTCGGTGACGAGGTGATCAAGGAGGTCGGGCGACGCATCTCGCTAGTGATCCGTGACGGCGACGTCGCGGCACGTTTTGGCGGCGATGAATTCGTGCTGATCGCCCAACTGGATCGAAAAACCCCCGGAAGCGCGCACATGATCGCGCGACGCCTGCAAGATTCCATGAGATCGCCGATCGTCGTGGACGAACACGTACTTCCGCTGAGCCTGTCGATCGGTACCGCGATCTGCCCGACCCACGGTCAAGACGCCGTCACCTTGATGCGCCATGCAGATATCGCGTTGTATGAATCCAAGGGGAGCGGACGAGCCCGTATCTCGCTGTACTCCGAAGAAATGGAGGAACTCGCCCGCGACACCTTCGTTCTCGAAAATGAGTTGCGTCTCGCGCTCTCGAGCGGCCAGCTACGCCTTTTCTATCAACCGAAGGTGCAGCTTTCGTCGCATGAAGTTGTGGGTCTGGAGGCGCTGGTGCGATGGCAGCATCCAACCCATGGCCTTCTGGGACCGAACGCCTTCGTTCCCGTGGCCGAGCGCAGCAAGCTGATCAACCTGCTCGGCAACTGGGTCATCCACGAAGCCGCCGCGCATAGCGCACGCTGGATCACTGCAGGCTACAAGAACCTGCCCGTCGCCATCAACGTGTCGTTCGCCCAGTTTGCCGATGCGAACTTCGTCGACGAGATCAGCAAGGCACTGCAGATGCACAAACTGAATCCCGACACCTTCGAGGTCGAGCTGACCGAAACGGTGCTGATGGAAGACACCGAGATGGCGATCAAGACGATCCGAAAGCTGTCATC
>JALRBB010000553.1 GCA_023257915.1 Quisquiliibacterium sp.
GGGGCCGCCAGACCGCCAACGCTGCGTTTGGCAACGCCGCCTCGGTGCTGGTGGGCGACTTCCTGTACTCGCGTGCCTTTCAGATGATGGTCGAGGCCGACGAGATGCGGGTGATGCAGGTGCTGGCCGACGCCACCAACACGATCGCCGAGGGCGAGGTGCTGCAGCTGATGAACGTCAACGACCCTGAGGTTGACGAGACACGCTATCTGCAGGTGATCCGCTACAAGACCGCGAGGCTGTTCGAGGCCGCGGCGCAACTCGGCGCCATCCTGTGCAAGGCGCCGCAGGAAGTGGAACTGGCAGCAGCAGCCTACGGACGGCATCTTGGCACCGCGTTCCAACTTGTCGACGACGTGCTTGACTACAACGGCGTATCGCTCGACATCGGCAAGACCGTTGGTGACGACCTGCGCGAAGGCAAGCCGACCCTGCCGCTGATTCACGTCATGGCCAGCGGCAACGATGCACAGCGTCGACTCGTACGCGAAGCAATCGAACAAGGCCACACCGAACATTTCGAGGCGATCATGGACGCAATCCGCGCCACCGGCGCGCTCGAGTACGCAATGCGCCAGGCGAACGCAGAGGCAGGCGCCGCCCGAAACATCGCCTGCAAGCTTGCGCCATCCGCATTTCGCGATGCGCTAGTCGCGCTCGCAGACCTGGCGGTCAACCGCGACCGCTAATCGGCTTTCCCCAAGACAGGAGTCGTTCGATGATTGATTCGATCCGGATTACAAAATCGTTGCGCGTGATGTTCGCTGCTCTGGCCATGTGTCTCGGCCTGACGGCGGCCCACGGCCAGACCGGAACCATCAAGCTGATCGTCGGCTATCCGCCAGGCGCCACCTCGGACATGCTGACCCGGGTGCTTGCCGAGGCGATGTCCAAGCGACTCGGCCAGCCGGTGATCGTGGAGAACAAGACTGGCGCGGGCGGCCAGATCGGCAACATGGCCGTGAAAACCGCGAATGCGGATGGAACCACGCTGCTAATGACGCCAGTGGCAACGATGTCGATCTTCCCACACAGTTTCGCGGGCAGGCTCAAGTACGACCCGTTCCAAGACTTCGTGCCGGTCGCGCACCTGAGCAATTTTCAGTTGGGCCTGGGCGTGTCGACCCGGGTGCCGGCCAAAACGCTTGCGGAATACATCGCCTGGGTCAAGACCGACCCGGCCAAGCACGGCATGTATGGCTCGGCGGCCAATGGCAGCCTGCCCCACTTTTTTGGCGTGATGTTCGGCAAGGCGGCAGGGCTTGAGTTGTCGCACGTGCCGTACCGCGGCACAGCCGCCGCGATGCAGGCGGTCATGGGTGGCGAGATCGACACGCTGTCAACGGTGGCCGCCGACATCCGCTCACTGGTGCAGGCCGACAAGGCCCGGCTGCTCGCCGTGGCGGGCGAACAGCGCAGCCCGAACTTCCCGGATGTCCCCACCTTCCGCGAACTCGGCTTCGATCTGGTTGCCAAGCCCTGGTATGCGCTGTTTGCGCCGGCCGGCACGCCAGCCGATGTCGTCGCGCGCCTGTCCAAGGCCGCGATCGAGTCGATCGCCGACCCGGCAACGAAGGCGCGCCTTGTCGAGATGGGACTGGAACCCACCGGGCTTGGCCCGTCCGAACTGGGCGCGATCATGAAAGCCGATTATGAGCGCTGGGGACCTCCGATCAAAGCGTCTGGCTTCAAGCCGCAGTAGCCAGGAAACACCAGAATCCGGGCCGCTCGCCTGCGCAACAGGCGAGCCGGATCCGGCGGAATTTGCTGCTATAATCGCGGTCTTTCGTCGATCGCCCGAGCTTCGCATCGGTTGACGATTTCGGGGTGTAGCTTAGCCTGGTAGAGCGCTACGTTCGGGACGTAGAGGCCGGAGGTTCGAATCCTCTCACCCCGACCAGTCTGGTCTTGCCAGACTGCTCTCGCAAAC
>JALRBB010000027.1 GCA_023257915.1 Quisquiliibacterium sp.
GGAAAGCGGAGGGTTGCTGCCTACCCCCGGCGGTTCGGGTTCGGTGGGCTGTCCCTGATGACACTCGGTTTGCTCATGCGTCACTGAATCACCTCACACCGAAATCATGCGGCCACTTGAACTTTTGATTGCAGGGCGCTCGACCAGCGAGCTGGAACAGCTGAAGACCGGGTTGTCCGGGGTGCCCAATGCCCGACTCAACATGCTGGCGATCGGCGAGGACTGGCTGGCGCAACTTCAGGCCTGTGCCCCGGCTCCCGACATTATTGTTTTTTGTCTCGGCGCCTCGCCCGATCGTGATCTGGTGCAGCTTGCCACCTGGGTATCTCCGCAACGGCCGACTTTGTTGCTGATCGGTTCCCTTGATGAGGTGAAGGACCCGACGCACTTGCTGCGTCTCGCGATGCAGGCCGGGGCGCGGGATTTTCTGGGTCGCCCGGTATCGATGGAAAGCCTGTCGGATCAGATCAGCCAGGTACGGCGCGAACAATCGGGCGATGGCAAGGAGCGGCGGGGGGTCACGGCCTTCATCAGTCCCAAGGGGGGTGCCGGGGCAGCCAGCATGGCGGCGGGTGTGGCGCATGCACTGGTGGCGCGTTACGGGTCGCCCACGTTGTTGCTGGATCTGAATTACCAGTTTGGTTCCCAGTACCTGAATCTGGATTTGCATCCCGAGAAAGGCTTGCGAGAAGCGATCGAGGCGGTTGACGGCCTGGACAGCCTGGCGCTGGCCGGATACGTCACCCGGCATCGCAGCGGGCTGCATGTATTGGGCACTCTGCCCTCCCAGGTGCTTTTGCCTGCCGATGTGGCTGACCCTCGGCTGGGACGGTTGTTTGACCTGATTACCCAGACCTATCATCAGGTCGTGATTGCTCTCCCCTGCCTGATTGACCCCTTGTTCAATCTCGTTGCCGAACGCGCGAACCAGTTGCTCCTGGTATTGCAACAGGATTTCCAAAACATTCGTAACGGTCAGAAGTTGCTGCACATTCTCAAGGATGAGCTTCAGGTACCGGCAGACCGTGTCAATCTGGTGGTGAACCGCTTCGAGCGGCATAACCCGATTTCAATCGAGCATATCCAGCAGGGCCTGCAGATGTCCCCCGTTGCAGTGATTCCGAGTGATTTCAGGCTGGTGAGTGGCGCGGCCAACCTGGGACTTCCCATTCTGGAGCACAGTCCGGATTCGCCGGTCTCGCAGGCGCTGGTGGAACTGGCAGGCTGGATCAGCGGTGATGAGGTTGCAATCGCCCCGCAAGGTTTCTGGAGCGGGCTTTCCACGCTTTTCAGAGGCTCCTGAGATGGATCTCAAAAGCCGCCTCCTCAACAGGCCGTCCGAGGGTGGCGATGCGGCAATGCCTGCCCGGCAAAGACCGGCAGACGGGGCAGCGGCATCGATGGTGGCCGCCAGCCAGACGACCTCGCAGCACGGTTTTCGAGCGCTGAGCGAGCCGGCCTAGAGGCACAGATTGTGCGACTGGACGGTGCCGTGGAGAACGCCGTTCGCCTCGGGGTGGCGGACGCGGTGGCCGACGTTGTTGCGACGGGTACCACCCTGCGCCAAGCGGGCCTGCAGGTGATCGGCGAGCCGATTTTGGTGAGCGAAGCCGTCGTCGTGCAGCGATCGGGAGTGGCGATCAGCCCGGCGGTCGACACATTCGTCCGACGTCTCACGAGTGTCCTTGTCGCCCGCGCGTACGTCCTGCTGGACTACGACATTCGCACCAGCGAGATCGACGCGGCCTGCCGCATCACGCCGGGTTTCGAGTCGCCGACTATCTCCTCACTTCACGATCCGGAGTGGAGCGCCGTGCGCGCCATGGTTCGCCGCACTGACGTGCACCGGATCATGGACGAACTCTACGAGCGTGGCGCACGCGGCATTCTCGTGACGGCCATTCACGCTTGTCGTCTATGACCTCCGTGGCGGGTCGAGGTCGGCACATTCAAACGCCCACGGAATTCACTGGTGACGATGGGGGAGCTGATCCCCGCTGGGCGGCGGCATTCGCGAGCGATGACCCGCAAGCGGTCGCGCACATCCTGCGCTCGGGGGTTCGCTTGCTCGTGCCGATCGTCGCCGTATTCGATGAACAGGACGGTGCGGGCGGTGACAAGTCCAGCCACATGGCTTCAGTCTCGATCGTTCAGGGCGATGGCCGACGCGGGCTATTGGCGTTCACTAGTCTGAGCACGATGGCGCGTTGGAACGCCGAGGCACGGCCTGTGCCGGCCCGGGTCGCCGACATTGCGGCCGCGGCGCAGGACGAAGGTGCCGAGGGCATCCTTGTCGACGTCGCCGGTCCGATCGCGTTTG
>JALRBB010000049.1 GCA_023257915.1 Quisquiliibacterium sp.
CGGATCTGCCATGTCTTTGCTCCGGATATTCGTGATGTTCGGGATCGGGTGCCTGCGCGCCGCGTCAGCCGCCGCAGCCGCCCAGCGTGACCTTGATCTCTTTCTTGGCCATGTAGAACTTGCCGTCGGCGCGCACCAGCGCGTAGACGTCGGAGCTCTGACCCATCTTGACGCGCATGTTCACCTCGGCATCGGCCCCTTCGAGGATGTCGTAGGCCGCGGTCAGCGCGAACGGATTCTTCTCGATCAACAGTGCGATGAACTGGGTATTCGGGATCACGCTCTTGACGCCGACCGGGACCACCGCACCGTTCTCGGCGATGTCGGGCGAAATGATCGACACGTCTTTGGATTCGGCCGGCGCGGACGCCCCGAGCGCCTTCATCGCGTCAGCAATGGTCTTGGCCTCGAAGGCCTTCGCGTTGAACTGCTGGGCGGCTGCCTCGCTCGCGGGCAACAGTCCGAGTGCGACCAGCGCACCGTACAGTCCGAGGCCGCCAGCGGCCTGCAGGGTTTGACGACGGGATTGCTTCATTTGCTTCATCTCCTTCCAGATTGCTGGCCTCTCAAACAGCCATTGATATTCCAAATAATGCTTCAACGCATCCCGGTACGGGAATGTGCGTATTGAGTCAGTCCGAAATATTTCATAAAAGCCAGGTCGCGTCACGCCTACCCAAAGTGAGTATAGGCATCGAAGCATAACGCTCTGGCATGACCTTGCCCGCGACGCCCAAGTTGCCGCGAATCCACTTCACTCTACCGACCGGCCTCCAGGATCCACTTGACCACAGACTGCAGGTCCTCCGCGCTGAGTTGCGCATTGCCCGGCATCGGGATCGCTCCCCAGACTCCTTGACCGCCGTTGCGGATCTTGGCGGCGAGCATCTCCGGCGCCTTCGCATCACCCTTGTACTTCTCGGCAACCTCCTTGAACGAAGGTCCGACGAGCTTGCGATCGAGTGCATGGCAGGCAAGGCAGTTCGCGTCCTTCGCGATCTGATCGCCAGGCTTTTGCGCAGTTCCCTTGGCGATCTGGACGGTCTCGGATGCAGCCTTCGTGGTCGCCGCCTTGGCCAGCGCCGCTGGATTCGCGTTCGGTGGTTGCAGCGTATCGGCACCCCGGAATGGACCGACGACCCGATTTTGCTCAGCGAGATTGCCATGACTGTCGCGGGCATGATCCGGCAGCATCGAGCGCACATCCATGTCGGTCGCGCAGTTCTTCATGCAGGTGCTGCCCTGCACATCGGGCTTGCCCGACACCTTCCACATCTCGGTGTAGGCGAGCTTGCCATTGCGATTGGGCATCCGCTGCTGCACCTGGGCGATGTTCTTGTCGGACAGCGTGAAGTCCTCCGGCACCACCTCGGCTAGGCTCAGAATGTATGCGAGCACCGCATAGACCTCATCGGTTTTCAGCGACTTCGGCGCGTTCCAGGGCATTGCGCGATTGATGTAGTCCCAAAGCGTGGAGACCTGCGAGACCTTCATCATCGTGGTGCGCTGCGGATAGTCGGGCCGAGTCAGGTTCGCAACACGCCCAGTCTTGATGTCCTCCTTGGTCGTCCCACCGACGATCGGCGTGAACACTTCCGTGGATTCGCCAAAAATGCCATGGCAGCTCGCGCACTTGGCTTCCCAGACTTCCTGGCCCTTCTCGACTGAGCCGGAGCCCGCCGGAAGACCTTTGAAGTCGGCACGCACGTCAATATCCCAGGCCTTGATTTCGTCCGGGGTGGCGACACGACCCAACTGCGCCCAGGGTTTGGGCGCTGCCGCGACTGCCGGCTTTGCCTGCGCCAGCGCCTGCGAGGCATAGCCCGCGACACCAGCAGCGATCAGCAGACCGGCCAGGACGTGCCGCATCCGATCAGTACACCTGAACATTGAACACCTCGCCGGTCTCGGACACTTTCCACGACTGGATCGCGTTGTTGTGATAAATCGAGCGGGTGCCACGCACCGCCCGCAGCTGGTTGATCTTGGGCTGCACATGACCGGTTTCATCGATCGCGCGGCTTTGCAAGATTGCTGGCGAGCCGTCCCAGACCCAGTCGATGTTGAAGCGCGTCAGGGCCTTGGACAACACCGCGCCCTCCAACCGAGCAGTGCGCCAGTTGCGACCGCCATCGAAGGACACGTCGACCCGCTTGATGCGGCCACGGCCGGACCAGGCCAGACCGGTCACGTTGTAATAGCCCTTGTCCAGCAGCACCTGGCCACCGGATGGGGTCGTGATCACCGACTTGACCTCCTGCACCGACGTGAACTGCCGATGGGTGCCGTCGGGCATCAGGTCGACATAGTGAATCACCTCGTCCTTCGTGTAGAAGGGCTTGTCGCCGACTTCGATGCGACGCAGGTACTTGACCCAGGACACACCCTGCACGCCAGGCACCACAAGGCGCAGCGGATAGCCGTTCTCGGGACGCAGCATCTCGCCGTTCATTGCCCAGGCCACCATTACGTCATCGAGCGCCGCATCCATCGAGATCGTGCGGGTCATCGAGGAACCATCGGCGCCTTCGGCGAGCACATAGCGCGCGTTCTTGATATCGGCGCCCACCATGTCGAGCAGCGTCGACAGGCGAACTCCCGTGTACTCACAGCATGACAGCATGCCGTGGCTGTACTGCACCGTGGGAACCGCGACATTGCCCCATTCCATGCCGGTGTTCGCGCCGCACTCGATGAAGTGGATGCGCGAGACTGCGGGCAGGCGCATCAAATCATCCATCGTGAACACACGCGGCGACTTGACCATGCCCATCACCATCAGCCGATGGCCGCTGGGGTCGATGTCATACCAGCCCTGGTGGTGGCGCTCAAAGTGCAGGCCATTGGGCGTGATGATGCCGAACAGCCCCTGCAAGGGCGTAAAACTGACCGACGCGGCAGACACCCGCGTCAACCCGGGGCTTTCGCGCCGCTGCAGGTTCTTCTCCCAAACCGACGGCGTTCCATAAGCACGGGCAGCCACAGGCTGGCCGAGGGTCGTGGTGTGGGTCGGCAGATTCAGGATCTTCGGATCACCGTTCGCCGCTCTGGCACTGGCCGCCGCAGTGGCACCGGCGCCCATCGCTAGGGCCTTGCCCATGAAGCTGCGACGGGCCTTGCGAGCCTGCACCTGCAATTCAGGAGTCAGCGTGTTTTCGGGCGCCCTGCGGATCCTGCCAGGCACCCTCGATTCATGATCCATCAATCTCCTCCCAGGTATTTTTCAATGACGCGTGACAGGCGCCATCTCTGGATTGCATTCAAGCCACGACAAGGCTGCAGCTCAGACCGGCTTGGGCACCGATCCGCCATCCCTTCGGGACAAAGAATCGAACTCAGATAAACCAGCGACACCGGTCGCCAGATCCCGTGCCAGCGCCTGAAACGGCTTGCCACCAGATTCCTGACTGTCCAGTTGCGCCACGATGTGCGTGCAAACATTTCTGCACAGGTCGGTCAGCACGTGATCCGCGACCCCGTAATAGACGAAGGTACCCTCTTTGCGACGGGACAGCGCACCGGCCCGGTACATCGCATTCAGGTGACGCGAAACGTTGGTCTGAGTCGCGCCGGTTTCCGCAACCACGTCGTTGACGGTGCGCTCGTGCTGGCAGATCGCGTGCAGGATCCGAATCCGCATCGGCTCGGACAGCAGCGAAAAATATTGCGAAACTTTCTCGAAGACGTGCGACAGTTCGTCCATGAGTTGCTCTCTCGTGATGTATCCGGAGTTTATGCGCATAGACGCATATAATCAAGCTTTAGCATCAACCCCGAGGTATTGCCCATGTGGCGTTTCACCCACACCAGAGTTTCGGGCTCGCCTGCCCATCTCCCGATGCGGGTTCGATCTCCCTGGCGGGTGCTGGCACGAGCCCTGTTGCTGGCGATGATCACCCTGACAGCAGCGGGCCTGGTGCCCACTGCTCGACATGCGCAGGCCGCATCGACCACCCCTCATCTGGAGCGACCGCGCTCACTGGTTCCGCTGCTCGAGCGTGCTGCCGCGAAACAACAGCCGATTGTGCTGTTGTTCAGCATTGAGGGATGCGGCTGGTGTCTGCGCTTGCGCCGCGACCAGTTGTTCGGGCTGGCGGCACAGGCGGCCTCGCGCGGCATTCAAGTCATCGAGTTCGACCTGAACGACGACACCCCTTTTACCGCACCGGCCCAGCCAGCCCCCAAGCCTGCCGTGACCGGCTGGCTCGCCGACATTCGCTCCCCCTACATGCTGGCCTTTCGGCTCGGCGTACGAATTGCGCCAACCGTCGTCTTCCTGGGCCCTACCGGCGAAATCGCCGACCGGCTCGAAGGCTACACGACACCAGACTTCTATTCCGCCTACCTCGACGAGCGAATCGCCAAGGCGCGTGCCAGCCTGCGCGGCGGCAAGTAAGACTTGTGGGGGCCGCGAATTCCAAACCGCTACCCACCACCTCGCTCAGTGAAAGTGCGAGGTGTCGGGCCCGATTTCTTCGGGCATTTCGGCGTGCACGATCTCGCCCTTGCTGTTCGGATACAGCGGCACGCCGCAGTCCTCGCAATACTCGGGCTCGACCAGTTCGGGCCAGACACGAAGATCGGTCACTCCGACCTCGCGAAGCGTCTCACGAATGACGGCCAGCGGCGGCGGATCGTCGGTTTCTCCCTCTGCGCCAAGCAGCGGCCAGACCACGCCCTGGGCTACCTCTTCGGAGTCGCCAATTGAGATGCCGATCCGGTACTCGTCGGCACGATCCGCACCGAAGGCCATCGCTGACGCATGCAGGTCAGAAGCCTCAATTCCGAGCGCATGGGTCAGAAAATGCACCGCCGCGCGAATTGCGTACGGACGCACCCGGCGGTCGGATTCCCGCATGTTCAGGTGATACGCATCTGGCAGCAAACACTCGAATCCGCAACCGGCTAGCAAGGGCTCCAGGTTGGGACGACCCTGCGCGATCCATTGCTCAAGACACTGCACCCGACTGGCATGCTCGCCGGAGTCGTGCTCCTGCCAGCGAAACAGCGCTTTGCCTCGCGGCACCGCCACGACGCCGAGCAGGTACCGGGTGTCTGCCAGCATTTCGGCGGTTTCCGGCAGGCTGCGCAACTCCAGACGCGCCGGCTGTCCAGAGACCGCGGACACCGCAAGCTTGCGGGTCAGCTTGCGCAATTCGGCAAAGTCGCGCGGCATCTGGTCGATGCTGTACAGGTACGGCGACAGGCGAAACCTCGCGTCGCGGGTCAGCACATGGGCTTGCCACTGCGCTGCCAGCGTCTGCGCAACATCGGCATTCAAGGGGCCTGCCGGGATACGAAACCGGGTCCAGGCAACCAGCGGCGCCGACACCAGCAGGCAATCCCAGCCCTGGCCATCGACGTCGAGCCGCACGGTCTCGGCCGACGATTCAACCGCCTCAATCAACGCACCGTAGGCTTCGGCGTCGGTCTGGTTGAGCCGATCGAGGGCGTCGAACACCGACTGCGGATGCCCGGCGTCGAGCAGATGATCGATGCGAGTTGCAAGCACGCCTTCCCAGAAGCTGTCTTCGATGCGGCTGCCAGAATTGGCAAGACCAAGCGCTGCGGCAACGAGTCGCTCGGCGTCGGGGGAAAGATGGGACTTGCGGTCGCGAAGACCTCGTGCGTGACGGGTTTCTTTCATGCGGCAAACTGCTCCGTTTAACCCATCATTCTAACCCAGCAGGGTCGGCGTAAATCCGCGTCCAGGCTGCAGGCCCCTTGGCGTCCTTCTCGATTCCCTTGAGCACCGCCTCGTGCGCGAAAAGCTCGGAATCGCTCGGAGCGATCACCCTAAGCCCCTGAGGTGGCCAGTCGGCATCGGTTCCGGGACCCGAGCCCTGTTGCGCATCCGCGTGCAAGGCGATCTCCAGGCTGTCCTGGCCGCGCGTCATGGCCAGGTAGACGTCGGCCAGCAATTCAGCATCGAGCAAAGCGCCATGCAGCTTGCGATGGGCGTTCGAGACGCCATAGCGCTCGCAAAGGGCGTCCAATGAGTTGCGTTTCCCCGGGTGCAGCGACCTGGCCATCGCCAGCGTGTCGACGATGCCTGCGCACCGATCCCGAAAGCGACCGAGCGAGACACGCTGCATCTCAGCATCGAGAAAACCTTCGTCAAAGTTCGCGTTGTGGATCAGAACCTCGGCGCCGGTGACAAACTCCAGCACCTCGCTGGCAACCTCGGCAAAGCGAGGCTTGTCGCGGAGAAAGTCCTCACTCAGTCCGTGGACCGCGCGGGCGCCCTCGTCAATGTCGCGCTCCGGATTCAGGTAGTAGTGGAGGTGGCGACCGGTGATGCGACGGTTGAACACCTCCAGGCATCCGATCTCGATGATCCGGTGCCCGTCCTCGACCGACAGGCCGGTGGTCTCGGTATCGAGAATGATCTGGCGCATCTGTCACTCCTGCGTTCAGTGCGGGGATCCGGCCGATGCTTCGCCCCGAGCGTTTGCCTGTGCCGCATCGATGGCCGCCAACTGCCGGCGCTTGCGAGCCAGCAGCGTGTAGACCGTTGGCACTACAAACAGCGTCAGTACCGTGCCGAGCGTCATCCCGCCGACGACGACCATGCCGATCTGCCGGCGGCTCTCGGCGCCCGCTCCGACCGCCAGCGCCAGCGGCACCGCACCGAGCACCATGGCGCCGGTGGTCATCAGGATCGGACGCAGGCGCAGGCTGGCCGCCTCGATGACCGCAGGCAGCAACTCCTTGCCCTGATCGCGCAACTGGTTGGAAAACTCGACGATCAGGATGCCGTGCTTGGTGATCAGCCCGACCAGCGTGATCAGGCCGATCTGCGAGTAGACGTTGAGTGAGCCCCCGGTGAACTTGAGCGCCAGC
>JALRBB010000121.1 GCA_023257915.1 Quisquiliibacterium sp.
TCAATCAGCGCCTTATCCCCAGCATCCTTGGCATCTTCAAGCGCGTCTTCAACTTTGGTCTGCAACCGCTGTAGTTGAGAAATGCGTTTGACGGCTTCATCAGTGGCACGCTGTGCTTGCAGGTTAGTCACTGGGCGAACAGCGCCGCCCACGCGCGCGGGCCGATCCATTGACCGTTCGTGTCGCGTGCCACCGTCCAGGGCAGCATCACAAGCGCGGCAATCGCAAAGCGAAGCCAGGCCAGCAACAGCACCGGCATTGCCGCGGTCAATGGCTTGGATAAAGCCACATAACTGCCGACCACGGCCATGCCGCTGGCGAGCAGCGCGTATCCTAGCGGTCTGTTTGGCGTCACGCTGAAGTCAAAACTGCTTGTCTTTTCCGCGACTTTCGCGGCAGGTGGCGCTCAGGATAACCTCCCGGCAGAGGTCCGTGAGATGAATGCACCCGAACAATTGAAATACGCCGATATTGCCGCCCAGCCGGCGCCTGGCCGCCAGCAGCAGGTTGTGGACCGGTTGCGCGCGGTGCTGGCGCCGCATGCGCTGCTATTTCGCGAGGAAGACACCCGCCCCTACGAGTGCGACGGCCTGAGTGCCTTTCGCCAGTTGCCGATGGTGGTGGCGCTGCCGCAGGACGAGTCCCAGGTGCGTGCGGTGTTGCGGATCTGTCATGAACTGGACGTCCCCGTGGTTGCGCGTGGCGCGGGCACCGGACTGTCGGGCGGTGCGATGCCGCATGCGTCTGGTGTGGTGCTGTCGCTTGCCAGGCTGAACCGTATCCTGTCGCTGGATCCGCTTGCCCGGCTTGCCCGGGTGCAGCCCGGGGTGCGCAATCTGGCCATCTCGGAGGCCGCCGCACCGCATGGTTTGTACTACGCGCCGGATCCTTCCTCGCAGATCGCCTGCAGTATCGGCGGCAATGTTGCCGAGAATTCCGGCGGGGTGCACTGCCTGAAATATGGCCTGACGGTACACAACGTGCTGCGGGTGCGAGGCATCACGATCGACGGTGAGGTGGTCGAGTTCGGCTGCGAGGCGCTGGACTCGCCGGGCCTGGATCTGCTCGCTGCGCTGATCGGGTCTGAGGGCATGCTGGCCGTGGTGACCGAGGTCACCGTCAAGCTGGTGCCAAAGCCGCAACTTGCGCAGGTGGTCATGGCCTCGTTCGAGGATGTGCGCAAGGCTGGCGACGCGGTTGCACAGATCATCGCCGAGGGCATCATTCCTGCCGGCCTGGAGATGATGGACCAGAAGACATCGCGTGCGGTCGAGCCCTTCGTCAAGGCGGGCTACGACCTTGATGCCCAGGCGATCTTGCTGGCCGAGTCGGACGGCACTCCCGAGGAGGTCGCCGAAGAGATCGCGCGCATTGAGCAGGTGTTGCGTGGCGCCGGGGCGACCGCGATCAAGGTGTCTGCCAGTGAAGCCGAGCGGCTGCGGTTCTGGTCCGGACGCAAGAACGCGTTTCCGGCGGCCGGCCGGATTTCTCCGGACTATTACTGCATGGACGGCACCATTCCGCGCAAGAACCTGGGCCGGATGCTGGTCGCGATCGAGCAGATGGAGGAGCGTTACCAGCTGCGCTGCATGAACGTCTTTCATGCCGGAGACGGGAATCTGCATCCGCTGATTCTGTTCGATGCGAACGACCCGGACCAATGGCGGCGGGCTGAGGATTTCGGTGCCGAGATTCTGGAGAAGTGTGTCGAATTCGGCGGCACTGTCACGGGCGAGCATGGCGTGGGCATCGAGAAGATCAATTCGATGTGCGTCCAATTCACGCCGAGCGAGCGCGAAACCTTCTTCGCGCTCAAGCGCGCCTTCGATCCGCAGGGGCTGCTGAACCCGGGCAAGGCAATCCCGACGCTGGCGCGCTGTGCCGAATACGGCAAGATGCATGTGCATCGAGGTCAGCTGCCATTTAGCGATCTGCCGCGGTTCTGAGTCACGGACCTCGCCATGAACACTCAGACCTCCGAGCCGATCGCTCACGCTGTGTCACCGGTGCAGACCAGCCCTGCTGCCGCGGCCGATGTGCTCCAGGGCCTGCGGTCGAACATCCTGCGTGCAGCGGCAGACCGCGCGCCACTGCGTATTCGTGGCGGGGGCAGCAAAGACTTTTTAGGCCAGGGCTTCACGGGCACGTTGCTCGACACCCGGCCGCTCGCCGGCATCCTGAGCTACGAACCGACCGAACTCTTCATCACCGCACTGGCCGGGACGCCGCTTGCGCTGATCGAAGCGGCGTTGGCCGAGCGCGGCCAGATGCTTGCGTTCGAACCGCCGTCATTTGCCGGTGCGGCCACCGTGGGCGGCGTGGTGGCTGCAGGGCTTTCCGGCCCGCGACGGGCGAGTGTGGGTGCGGTCCGCGATTTCGTCTTGGGCCTGGGCTGCATGGACGCTCAGGGCCGCGAACTGCAGTTTGGCGGCCAGGTGATGAAGAACGTGGCGGGCTACGATGTGTCGCGGCTGATGTGTGGCGCAATGGGTATTC
>JALRBB010000177.1 GCA_023257915.1 Quisquiliibacterium sp.
GCTGGCGCGATGTGCTCGAGAAGATTCGGGCCGAGGGGTCGCTGTGAATCGCATCAGATCCGCAAGCTATGGTCTAACCTCGCGAGGTTCTATGCATTTGATGTTGCACACGACGCAATTGATAGGCATCATCGGTAATGAAGCCTTGCCGGGTGGTACGGCGTGGATGCGTGATGCGCGTATCGCGCCTGGATTTTTCTTCGAGAGGCTCTTATGTCGCTGATCAAGCAGCTTTGGCTTGCGATCTCCGTGGTGATGGCGGTCGCCTTTGGCGGCAGCTTGCTGGTCAGCGTGTTGTCGGCACGGCACTACCTGGAGCAGCAACTGCAGGTCAAGAACATCGACAACGCCACCTCGCTGGCCTTGTCGCTGAGCCAGCTCGACAAGGATCCGGTCACCGTCGAACTGCAGATTGCCGCGCAGTTTGATGCGGGACACTACCGCTTCATCCGGGTGCAGTCTCCGAGTGGCGAGGTGCTGGCCGAACGCGTGTTCAAGGGCAGGCTCGAGGGCGTTCCCGGCTGGTTCGTCGGGCTGATCCCGATTCATGCGGAGCCTGGCCGGGCGCAGATCCTGGACGGCTGGAAGCAGTACGGCACGCTGACGCTGGCCAGCCATGACCAGTATGTTTACCGCAGCCTGTGGAGCGGAACGATTGAGTTGTTTGTCTGGTTCCTGATCGGCAGCATCGGAGTGGGGCTGGCGGGCACGATCGCGGTGCGCACCATCACGCGACCGTTAAAGGAAGTGGTCGGGCAGGCCGAGGCGATCGCAGCGCGGCGCTTCGTGTCGCTGCCGGAGCCGCGCACGCCGGAGATGCGTGCGATGACCCGTGCGCTCAACCAGATGGTCGGGCGACTCAAGGCGATGTTCGCCGAGGAGGCGGCGCGGCTGGAGGCGCTGCGTCGCAAGGTGAATTACGACGCGGTCACCGGGCTGGCCAATCGCGAGCACTTCCTGTCGAGTCTGCGTGAACAACTCGGCGGCGAGCAGCATGCCGTGACCGGTGCACTGGTGATGATCAATATCGCGGATCTTGCCGAACTGAACGCCGGGCTCGGCCATCGACGCGTCGATGAGGCGCTGACGGATTTCGGAAAGGTGCTGAACGATCTCTATCTGCATCGCGAGGGCCGCGCGGCTGGCCGGCTGCGCGGCAGCGAGTTCGCGGTGCTATGTCCGGGCGAGGAGTCGCCTGGCAATGCAGCGCGCGAAGTCCATCAGCGGCTGGCCGGCGACTGGCTGCCATCGCTGGTGTCCAGTCATCCGGACCTCTTTCACGTGGGGGCGGTGCCGTACCGGCATGGCGAGACTGTCGGTGAACTGATGGTCCGTGCCGAGCAGGCGCTGGCGATCGCCAAGGCCAAGGGGCCGAACGAATGGCATGCGCTGGAAATCACGATGCCACGCCTGTCGATGCCGGCAGAAAAGTGGCGCAGTCTGTTCGAGGAGGCGATTGCGTCGCAGCGCTTCAGTCTGACGAGCTTCGCGGTGCGCGACGGCTCCGGGGTGGGTCTGCTGCATCATGAGGCTGCGCTGCGTCTGAGGAACGACGAAGGCGGCAGCCAGATCACCGCTGGCGAATTCATGCCAATGGCGGCGCACCTGGGCATGACGGCGCCGATCGATCTGGTGGTGGTGCGGCTGGCGCTCGAGCACTTGCGTCACCATGAAGGGGATTTGGCGATCAACTTGTCGACCGAAACGATCACCGATTTCCACTTCCGCAATCAGCTGGTGCAACTGCTGCGCGGTGAGGCCGGGCTGTGCGGGCGGCTGCTGTTCGAGGTGCCGGAGTATGGGGTGTTCCAGCAGTTCGATGCGTTCCGCGACCTTGCCCGCAGCATCAAGATGCTGGGCGCAAGAGTTGGCATCGAGTACTTCGGCCAGCATCTGGTCGACAGCGAACGGCTGTCAACGCTCGGCCTGGATTATGTGAAGGTCAGCCCGAGTTTTCTGGCCAGCTTGCATTCCAACACCGACAACCAGGAGCTGGTCGAAGGCATCTGCCGGCTGGCGCATGCACTGGGCATCCAGGTGATCGCGCTCGGGGTGGAGAGCCGTGAGGAGTTGCCGCTGCTGGTGTCGTTGGGGGTGGATGGGGTGACGGGTC
>JALRBB010000220.1 GCA_023257915.1 Quisquiliibacterium sp.
CGCCGCCGGCCGATCCGGCCGCGGGTGCCGGGATAGCGGCGCTCCAGATAACCGCGCACCGCCTGCAGGAACTCGGGCGTGCCCTGCGACGGCGGATAGCGGTTCCATTCGGTGGAATGCGCGGCGACCGTATCGGCGAGCAGTGCCGGCGGCTGATCCTGTGGCTCGCCAACATGCATCGGAAGTGGCGTCAGGGCAGGGTTTGGCACAAGGTCGGCAAGCATCGCGTCGAGCTTGCGAAACGGCGACTCGAACAGGTCGATGCGCTCGTTCAGGCGCGCGGGCACTCGAACGGCGCTCGGTTCTTGCAGGGAAGACATGGCGGGGAGGCTCCGGAACGGACTTGCGTTTGCCTGGTGATCATAGCCCAGCGTGTGCTCGGCGCGGTGACAATAGAATCCGTGGGTGCGCGGCCGGATGCGGCGGGCGGCAATTGAATGCGGAACCAGGAGTCACAAACATGTCGGAACGCGATTACCAGACCTTCGAGGCGGGTGACGTCGTGCTGCAGTCAGGGAGAACCTTCCCCGGCATGCGGATCGCCTACAAGACCTTCGGCACGCTCAACGCGCAGCGCTCGAACGTGATTGTCTATCCGACCTCGTTTAGCGCGCAGCACTACGACACGCAGTGGCTGGTGCGCGAGGGCGGGGCGCTGGATCCGTCGCGCTATTTCATCGTGATCCCGAACCTGTTCGGAAATGGTCTGTCGTCGTCGCCGTCGAATACTGGCTGGCCGCTCACTGGCGATCGCTACCCGCAGGTCACGTATGAAGACGCTGTGCGTGTGCAGCAGCGGCTGCTCGCCGAAACCTTCGGGATCGACAAGGTGGCGCTGGTCTATGGCTGGTCGATGGGAGGCATGCAGGCCTATCACTGGGCGAGCGTGTTTCCGGATCTGGTTGAACGCATCGCGGTGGTCTGCGGCTCGGCGCGCTGCGCGGCGCACAACTCGGTCTTCATCGACGCGGTACGTGCTGCGCTAACCGCCGACCCGGCCTATCGCGACGGAGTCTTCACCGAGCCTCCGGTGCGCGGCGCACGCGCGATGGGGCGCCTGTATGCGAGTTTCGCGCTGTCGCAGGACTTTTATCGGGACGAGCTGTGGCGTGGCCTGGGCTACAGTTCGCTGGAAGACTTCCTGGTGCGTAACTGGGAGGTGAATTTCGCGCGTCGCGATCCGTCGGACCTGCTGGCGCAGCTGTGGACCTGGCAGCATGGCGACATCAGCGCCAACGAACGGTTCCATGGTGATCTGCCGGCGGCGCTGGCGGCGATTCGCGCCAAGGTCTTGCTGATGCCCGGTGACCATGACTTGTATTTCCGGGTCGAGGACAACCGTCGCGAGCTGGCGCACCTGCGCAATGCAGAATTGAAACCGATCCCCTCTGTCTGGGGACATCGCGCTGGCAATCCGGCGCAAAATCCGCAGGACGCCGCGTTCATCGAGAGCGCGGTTCGCGAGCTGCTGGCCAGTTAGACGCAATATGGAAGACTGAGGAAGACTGAAATGACGAAAGTGGTGTCGGAAGTTGCAGGAACGGTGTGGAAGCTGGAGACCCAGGTCGGTGATGCAGTGGCCGAGGGCCAGCAGCTGCTGATCATCGAGTCGATGAAGATGGAGATTCCGGTCGAGGCACCGCATGCCGGTACGGTTGCCGAGATCCGGGTCAACGAGGGCGATCCGGTCGAGGAGGAAATGGTCCTCGTCGTTCTTGATTGACGGGGGCGATGATGGCGCTCGGACAACTGCACACGCTGTTGTACTCGGTCGATCAGGGCGTGGCCACGGTCACGCTCAACCGGCCAGAGAAGATGAATGCGTTCACGCCGCAAATGCGTGACGAACTGATCGCGGTGCTTGATCACACCGATGCGGACGACTCGGTGCGCGCGGTGATCATCACCGGCGCAGGCAAAGCGTTTTGCGCCGGCGCAGATCTGTCCAGTGGCGGCAATACCTTTGACTATGCCTCGCGCAACGAGTCTGCGCGCGAGGAGACTCGCGTCGGCGACGTCTATCGCGATGGCGGCGGCCTGACCACCTTGCGCATCTATCGCAGTCTGAAGCCGGTCATCGGGGCGATCAATGGCGCCGCGGTCGGCATTGGCGTCACGATGCAGTTGCCGATGGATATCCGTCTGGCATCGACCAGCGCGCGATTCGGCTTCGTGTTCGCGCGTCGCGGCATCGTGCCAGAGGCGGCCTCGTCCTGGTTCCTGTCGCGCGCGGTTGGTATGCAGACCGCGCTCGAATGGTGTTTTTCCGGCCGGGTGTTCGACGCGCAGGAGGCGCTCGAGCGTGGTCTGGTGCGCTCACTGCATGCGCCAGACGAGTTGCTCCCGGCGGCGCGCGCACTGGCCCTGGAGATTGCGCAGAACACCGCTCCGGTCTCGATCGCACTGACCCGCCAGATGCTCTGGCGCATGGCCGGTGCGGATCATCCGATGCTGGCGCATCGGGTCGACAGCCGTGCGATTCAGGCGCGGGGTCGGTCGGCTGACACCCGCGAAGGTGTCAGCTCGTTTTTCGAGAAGCGCGCCCCACAGTTCACCGATCGTGTGTCGCAGGACATGCCGGAGTTCTTCCCCTGGTGGCAGGAGCCGCCATTCGAGTGAGGCCGGCCTTATCGGGTGACGAATGGCGGCTTGGCCCACCAGATCAGCCCGAGCAGGACCAGCATCAGCAGCCCGCTGGTCCATAGCGTCCAGTTCGTCGCCATCAGGTAGCCCTGGACATTGATCATTGAGTCGATCCGGGCCAGTGACGCGCTTGGGTCCAGGCCGCGCTCCTGCAACTGCAGCAGATAGTCGCGCGCAGCCGGCGAGTACGGGTTGATCTGCTCGGCCATCAACGCGTGCTGGCCGATGCCATGCCTGTCCCAGGCTCCCACCAGCACCGCGGTACCCAGGCTCGAACCGATGATCCGGATGAAGTTGCTCAGTCCGGAGGCGGCGGCGAACTGCTCGCCGCTCAGGCC
>JALRBB010000222.1 GCA_023257915.1 Quisquiliibacterium sp.
GTTTGTTTTTCCCGGTTCCCGTGCGATGTGGGAAATTCAAAAAGAAACCTTTGATCCCGATTTTGTGAAGTTCCAAGACGAACTGGCAGCAAGTCTTCCGATCGTTTCAAAGGAAAGCGGACGGCGAGCAAAGTGGCATCGGATCAAGGAGTCCTATATCAAAGCCGCAAGCTGAGCAGCTGCTAATGCATCGCTGCTTATCTAAAGCGATGGTCGCGTGCTGTTCGTTGAGAGATAATTTCGAAGATGCTATCCAGTATTGTGAGGGTGCAAAATGAAAAAAATCATAATGTGTGATCCCCCGGATGGATCGAAGTATGGGTTTCCAAAGCCTCAACCCGAAATCTTTTCGGAGGAGCATACCTTCCACAAATGGCTGATTGATGAAGGCTATCCTGAGCATTTGATTAAACAAATGGGGGAGTATTTTTGGTGTAGGGTGTGGGAGCAAGAAGTAGATGATGAAGACGAGGTTTGAGTTGTATTGAATCAACTGGTTCAGAGGTCGCCCGTTTTGGTGGGGCCAGCAAGACAATCACGGGCTCGCCGTGCTGGATGAAGTAGATCCGGTAGCCGGGATCGTGATCACCTCTCACTTCGTTGCCAAGAGACAAGCGTCGGATGCGGACGTCGATGCTGGCACGAGCGACTCGGTCTCGCAGTCCAGAAAACCATTTGTCATAGGTTTCGGACTGCTGGATCTGGATGATGCATTAATGTTTCCCATGGGAAACATTTGCGTCAAACTCGGCTCGGAGCAGCTTGTGAGTTTGAATCCCCGATCCCACAAAAATGACTTTCCTTCATCGCGTATGAATAGCAGGTGGGTTCAGATGCAATTCGGATGGTCCCGAGTTTGAAAACAGCTCTCTTACGGTATTGACTGCAAGTACCATAAACATTACGGCGCAAAGGCGGTATGTCAAGGTTACCCATTTCTGTTTAGCCTTTTTGAATATTCTGTCTATAGCAACTGCGCAGAAGACCGCCCAGGTGACAGAAGAAATCATGAATCCGGCAAAAAACATCGCGTAGTCTTTAAGGCCTGGATCGGCGATCCCAAGCGCCCCCAAAGCACTCCCTAACGCCGCCCAGTACGCTAGATTTTGCGGGTTCGTCAGTGAAAGAAGCACCCCCGACTTCAATCCCGATCGCGCTTGTTCATCTTGACTTTCCGGGACACTGAATGCAATGGAAGCAGCCTTCCAAGAGTCCAAGGAAAGCCAAAATAAATAGGCTGCGCCAATAAGGCCTAGAGGCCATTTCAATGCGTCTAGCTGAAGTAAGAGCCCCACGCCCATAAGACCGAGGGCGGCCCATGTCGCGTCGCCGACAAGTGAACCGACCTGCACGGCGAGTGATGCCCGATAACCGCCAGTGGCACCGCGCCGTACAGTCTCTGCAAAAACAGCGCCTGGGGTGGCATTGAACACAAGCCCGAGTAGAAATGCAGCAAACAAAATGCTCATGATGGACATCGATGGAGTGTTCTGATGAATGGGTATCCTATGCTCAATTCTCCATCGGCCGTCGGTTCGAATCCCCAATCCCAGCAACAACAGGGGGTCTGAAAACTGAGCAAGTTAGTCAAACAATCTCTTCTGGCCCTTCTGCCTTCCATGCCGCGTCCCTTATGTGGGGTTCCTTGTACTGTGCGGGGTAGGCATCGAGGTCCTTGTGCATCTCGGCGCCGGCTCTAAAGACGACTTCAACATCACTTTGAATGATGGCCAGTTCGACAGCGCCCGCGCAACGGGGTGCTGATCGCTCCAAGCAAAGGCGCGAGAAAGAGCGCGAAACTCGGTTGCTTTGGGGCAAGCGAGAAGGCGCCAAGGGTAGGGGGGACGCCGAAATCCCAACGGCGCGGGACCTGAGACTGCATCAGCCCGGCACTTCGAAGGCCTCGCTATTAGGCTCAACGAACAGGCTCAACGAACAGGCTCAACGAACAGGCTCAACGAACAGGCTCAACGAACAGTACTGTGCCGTTACTGTGAAGCAGCACCGGGTCGACGGTAGCCAGCTTGATTACAGCGTGCGTCTCGGCTCCGCGTCATACCGACGAATCTAACTTCGACAGCAGTTCTTTGGTGCGTTCCTCACCGAAGTGCTCGACCAGGTCGTTTACGAGCGTCAAAGCTGACCTTGCGCAATATACGAGGGCCCCCGCAGCGCACGAGGCCCCCGCAGCGCATCGGCAAGTAGCCTAGTCGGACTGCGGATCGCTCCAGCCGTTCCACTCGCGGTAGGCGCCATTGGTGTCGGCACTCTGGCCTGCGGACAGGGCTCCGGCCGCCGGCGGGAAAGACTCGAGTTCTGACGCGAGTGCCAGTACCGTCGCCTCTTTCGGAGCCGCGGCACCAGGCGTTCAATCCAGCGTGAATGCCTCGTGAATCGACGTCTGGATGCCGCCGCCCATGACTGCGCCGCCGCCAGCGACAAAGATGGACCGGCCGATGGCGACCGCGCCGAGGCCATGACGCGGGGTGGGCATCGGTGCGTACTGCTCCCAGCTGTCCTTGCGCAGATCGTAGGCCTCGTTCTGCCCATACACCCGGTTCGAGCCTTCGCCGCCGATCACGAAAATGCGCCCGTCCAGAATGGCCGCACCATGCCCGGAGCGCGCAGTCGGCAGCGGGTTACGCATCGACCAGGCATCCTTGGTCGGGTCGTAGACCTGATGCAGGTTCGAGTTCGTCAGAAAGCTGTTCACGCGCCCGCCGATCACATGGATGAGGCCGGCATGTGGCAGTGCCGCGACATGATCGCGTCCGGTCGGCAGTGGGGCGCGACGCTCCCAACGGTCTGCCTTCGGGTCATACGCCAGATGCCAGTCCACCGATTGCTTTGTCGGAAACGTGTCGCCAACAGCACCACCGATGCCATGCAAGATTCCGTTCAGCGCAACACAGGCAACCGATCCGCAGGCTTGCGGTAGCGGTGCGATTCGCTGCCACCGGTCGGTGTCTTCGGTGTAGACGAAGCAATCGGCGTGCGGCTTGCGGTTTTGCTCGACGAAACCGCCGATCGCATAGAGCCTACCCGCCAGTTCGGTGACACCGACATGGTTAGCGCCCAGCGGCAGCGGGCTGGCGATGAGCCAGCGATCTGTCGTTGCATCGTAGACATGGTGATAGGGGCGATCTACCCGCTGCTCGCCATATCCACCGACGAGGTGCATCCGGTCGCGAACTACTGCGGCCCAGGCCATTTCGCTTCTAGGCAGCGGTAGCGCAGCACGAGTAATCCAACGCCCGGGGTTTGCTGCTTTCGGAGCCGGGCTGTCGAAGACCATTTGCTGGTCGGCTTGCGGCGGACGCGGTACTAGACCGGGCTCCTTGAGGCGCTCATATCCGCCGGCGTGGTGCGCACCTGCGGTTTGTGCACGAGCCGGTGTAACTGCTGAAGCGAGCGCTGCCGCGCCGATGCCGATTGCCCGTCGACGGCTGATGTTCATGCTGAGTCCTGACCGAGCGTTATTTGGACTGATCTGACCCCGGCGGATCGCAGGGGACCGTGCCCTCCAGTTTGGGCAGCATCACTTCGAGAAGTTCGAAGTCTGTGGAAGTGCTGGTCTCGTTATGCTTCATGCCACCGGGTAGCAGCAGCGAATCGCCCGCTACCATGTGCACACTGGAGCCGTCCTCCAGATCCAGGTCCAGCGTTCCCTTTAGCACATAGATGAATTGGCTTTCGCAGATGTGATAGTGCCAGCCGGTCGGTTCGGTCAGTCCTGCGTTGGTCGTCATGACCTGGGCAGTCATCTCGCCTTCGCTTGCGGCGAGCTGGCGGTACTTGAAAAAATCGCGTCGACCCGGCGCATAGATCGGGCTTGAGGCGGGTGAAAAAATTGCTTTTCTGCCGCTAGCGAGCGGAGTCTTGACAGTCTCAGTAGTCATGAGGGTTCCCTTCATCGGATGGATTCTGATTGGCCGGCCTGGCGCCGTAACTAGGCGAATACTGAGTCAGCTTTTCCCTTGCGTAAAGGGGTATCGCATTACGCAGCTTACGTCCGCGACATCCTTCTCCCCCTACGGTTTCATCGTGCGACAACAGTGGTTTATCGCCGGTGCCGATGTTCATGGCCAGTATCATTCGATCTTCCTCGCGGAGCAACGGATGCCGGACCTTTTCAGCCCCTTCACCCTCAAGAGCGTCACCCTGCGCAATCGCATCGTGATGTCGCCGATGACGATGTACAACTCTGTCAACGGCAAGCTCGATGATTACCATGTCTGCTACCTGGGCGCTCGCGCCGCGGGGGGATTTGGCCTCGTGTTTGGCGAGCAGATGGCGATCACACCGGAAGGGCGCACGACCACCTCATGCGCCGGTATCTGGAGCGACGATCAGATCGAAGGGCATGCGCGGGTGTGCGCGATCATCAAACGGATGGGCGGCGTACCGGCGATCCAGCTCGGGCACACCGGCCGTAAGGGCAGCGAGCTGCCGCCGCACAAGACTGCCACGGGGGCGCGCGAACAGTTGCCGCCAGATCATCCCGAGGGCTGGACCTGCGTCGCCCCGTCGGCGGTTCCGTTCGGCGGCATCTATCGCTACCCGGTCCGCGAGCTATCGGTCGACGAGATCAAGGCACTGCATCGCGCATACGCAGACGCCGCCCGGCGCGCGCTCGATGCCGGCTACCAATGGCTGGAGATGCACTTCGCCCACGGGTATCTGGGCGCCAGCTTTCTGTCGCCGATCGCAAACCATCGCCAGGATCAGTATGGTGGCAGCCTCGAGAACCGGGCGCGCTTTCACCTAGAGGCGCTCGACGCGGTGCGCGCGGTCTGGCCTGACAAGTATCCGCTGACGATGCGTCTGGGCAGCGACGATCTGAACCCGGCGGGCACGCGCTTCGAGGATTCGGTGGTCGCGATCGGCTGGATGAAGCAGCATGGGCTGGATCTTGCCGATCTCTCGCTTGGGCTGAATACGCCTGAAATGACCGATCCGCCGTTCAACGAACCGGGCTTCATGGTCGAGCGGGCCAACCGTGTTCGCCGCGAAGTCGGCATCCCGGTGGCGGCGAGCTGGAATCTGGGCGTTCCGCAGACCGCGGATCGCGTGATCCGCGAAGAACTGGTCGATCTGGTGATGCTTGGGCGGCCCGCTCTGTCGAATCCGCACTGGCCAGTCTGGGCTGCGCGCGAACTGGCGCATCCATCACCGTTCTCGATGGTGCCGGAGGACTGGGGCTGGTGGCTGCAGAATTTTCGCGGTCACGCGCCCAGTATCGGACTGCCTGCGGCGGCGCAGGCAGATCAAGGCATCGGCTAAGCCTTGGCGTCCGGGTTGATGCGTACCCGGCCGTCAAGCACCTCGAGCGGATAGGTTCGCAGCGGGCAGTCGGCCGGCGCGTTCAGCGGGCGGCCACTGATCAAGTCAAAGTAACTGCCATGCAGCGAGCACTTGATCGAATCATTCTTCAACGAGCCGAACCACAGCGAATAATCCTCGTGGCTGCACATCTCGTCCACGCAATAATGCCCGGTGGCGGTCCGACAGAGCAGCAGCTTTCGCCCTTGCACACGCACCCGCTTCATCTCTCCGACCTTCAGTTGGTCCGCGCTACCGACGTCGATCCAGTTCATCATTGCACCCGCGCCAAGGCCTTGCCGCTGTCCAATGCGGCGTGGGCGAGGTCTGCACCTTCGGCCAGGCTTGCCGCCTTGCCGACATGGTGAAGGATCATCGCCGCGACCAGCGCCAGCGAGTCGTAGGTCGGTCCC
>JALRBB010000259.1 GCA_023257915.1 Quisquiliibacterium sp.
ATGGTCGAGCAGGTTGATCACGTGCACCCCATCGGCTGACTCGATATGGGTGTCACGATCGGCGAACACGAATAGCTGGCCGCCTCGGGCGCGCACTTCCTGCAGGTTGCTCTTGAGTTTTTCGATCAGCGAGTCGTTCGGCGCCACCACCACCACCGGCATATTGGCGTCGACCAGCGCGAGCGGCCCATGCTTGAGTTCGCCGGCCGCATAGGCCTCGGCATGGATGTAGGTGATTTCCTTGAGCTTGAGCGCCCCTTCCATTGCGATCGGAAAATGCACGCCGCGGCCCAGGAACAGCGCGTGATCCTTGCCCGCGAAGCGAGTCGCCCACTGCCGCACCTCGGGTTCGCACTCCAGCACCCGTAGCAAGGCCGCTGGCAGATGCCGCAACTGAATCAGCAATTGCTGTTCGCGCTGCGGCTCCAGCAGGCCGCGTTGCCGGGCCAACACCAGCGCCAGCACGAAGAGCGCTGCCAGTTGCGTGGTGAATGCTTTTGTCGAGGCGACACCGATCTCCGGACCGGCACGGGTCAGAAAGCGCAGGCTGCTGGCGCGGATCAGCGCCGACTCCGGCACATTGCAGATCGTCAGCGTATCGGTCAGGCCCTGGGCCTTCGCATGTTGCAGCGCGGCCAGCGTGTCTGCGGTTTCGCCGGACTGCGAGATCGTCATGACCAGCGTGCCCGGCAGCGGCACCGACTCGCGATACCGGTATTCGCTCGCAATTTCGACCGCCACCGGAATCTTGGCGATCGATTCGATCCAGTATTTGGCCACCAGGCCCGCGTGATAGCTGGTGCCGCAGGCCAGGATCAGCAGCTGGCTGGTACGCGCGAACACCTCCTGCGCGTTCGCTCCAAACAGGCCCGCCGACAGCGAGCTCGCACCGGCGACCATCTCGAGGGTGTTCGCGATCGCGCCCGGCTGCTCGAAGATCTCCTTTTGCATGTAATGCGCATGATTGCCAAGCTCGATCTGCTCGGCCGACAGCTGGCTCTCCACCACGGCGCGGTGCGCTGGCTTGCCGTCGCTGTCGATGATCTGGTAGCCGTCGGCACGAATTTGCACGATGTCGCCTTCTTCGAGGTAGGCGACATGTCGGGTGACCTGCAGCAGGGCCGAGGTGTCGGACGCGAGAAAGTTCTCGCCATGCCCGCTACCTCCGTTGCCGACACCAAGCAGCAGCGGCGAGCCGCGCCGGGAGCCGACGACGGTATCGGGTTCCCGACTGCTGATCGCGGCGATTGCATAGGCGCCCTGCAGCTCGCGCACTGCCTGCGCGACTGCGGTGAACAGCGTCATGCCTTCGGTGACATAGGCATGCAGCAGATGCGCGATGACTTCCGTGTCGGTTTGTGAACGGAACTGGTACCCAAGGCCGGTCAGTCGTGCGCGCAGTGCTTCGTGGTTCTCGATGATGCCGTTGTGCACCACCGAAATCTCCAGCTGCGCACTGATCGACGCATGCGGATGGGCGTTGTCTTCGGTGACGCCGCCGTGCGTGGCCCAGCGGGTGTGCGCAATGCCGGTGGGCGCCTGTGCGCCGATCGCATCGACCCTGGCCTGAAGTTC
>JALRBB010000268.1 GCA_023257915.1 Quisquiliibacterium sp.
CTCCTTGGAGAGGAAGCCGTTGAGCAGCGGCACGCCGGCCATCGCGCCGGCGGCGACGATGCCCAGCGCGGCGGTGATCGGCAGCTGTCTGGCCAGCCCGCCGAGCCGGCGAATGTCGCGGGTGCCGGTCTCGTGGTCGATGATGCCGGCCGACATGAACAGCGAGGCCTTGAAGGTCGCGTGGTTCAGGATGTGAAACACGCCGGCCACCACCGCCAGCTGCGCGTTCAGACCGAATAGCATCGTGATCAGTCCCAGGTGACTGATCGTCGAATACGCGAGTAGCCCCTTCAGGTCGTGCTGGAAGATTGCCAGGTAGGCACCGACCAGCAGCGTGGCAAGCCCGGTCAGCGTGACGACCCAGAACCAGGCATCGCTGCCGCCGAGTGCCGGGTACATCCGCGCCAGCAAAAAGACGCCCGCCTTGACCATCGTTGCCGAGTGCAGATAGGCCGATACCGGGGTCGGCGCTGCCATCGCCTGCGGCAGCCAGAAGTGGAACGGAAACTGCGCCGACTTCGTGAACGCGCCGAGCAGCACCAGGTGCAGCGCAGGTTGATACAGCGGATGGGCGCGGATCTGGTCGCCGGCCGCCAGCACCCGGTCCAGCTCGAAGCTGCCGACGATATGTCCGAGGATCAGCACACCGCCGAGCAGGCATAGTCCGCCGCCGCCGGTGATCGCCAGGGCCATTCGCGCGCCCCGGCGCGCGTCGCCGCGGTAATGCCAGAAACCGATCAGCAGGAATGACGACAGGCTGGTCGCCTCCCAGAACACGACCAGCAGCAGCAGATTGTCGGCCAGCACCACGCCGAGCATCGCGCCGATGAACAGCGCCAGCAGCATGAAAAAGCGCGCGGCCGGCTCCTTCTCGTCCAGATACCAGGCTGCGTACAGCACCACCAGAGCGCCGATGCCGAGAATCAGCAGGCTGAACATCCAGGCCAGACCGTCCATCCGAAAGCCGAAACTCAGCCCAAGCGGTTCCAGCCAGGGCACCGACCAGCGCAGCACCTCGCCGGCGGCGATCGCCGGGCCCGCCAGCACGACCAGACCAAGGCCAGCCAGCGCGACCGAGGCGAGGATCCAGGCGGCGGCGCGACGACGGCGGTTCTCGAGGAGCGCCAGCAGCAGCGCCGCCGCGAATGGCGCGAGTGCCAGCACCGGCAGCAGCGCTGCCAGAGGCATCAGCGGTGTGCCGGTTGTGCCGCTCATCGATTCGGCCCCGGTCTGCCCGAATCATCGGCCGCTGCGCTGCGCTGCGCGTTCGCGCTGACTTCCATGCCAGGCAGCCCGATGCGCGCGCGCAGCAGCAAGCCGGCCAGCGTGAGCACGGTCAGCGGGATCACGAACCAGAGCATCGCGTAGGAAAACACCGGCAGCGCATCATGCTGTTGCGCGGCCAGGATCAGATAGGCGGTGTAGATCGCGTAGTAGGCAAGAAACAGCGCGCCCTCCCAGCGCACGATGCGCCGTCCGGTGAGCATCACCGGCACGCAGGCAAAGCCGGTGGCCAGCATCACCCAAAGATCGAAGTTCTGCACCGACGGCGCGATCGCGAGGCCGCCATCGGCAAGCAGGCCGCTGATGCCCAGACAGCCGAGCGTGTTGAAGGTGCAGCTGCCGATCGCGTTGCCGACCGCGATATCGCGTTCGCCGCGCAGCGCCGCGATCGCCGAGGTGGCCAACTCAGGCAGCGACGTGCCGGCAGCCACGATGGTCAGCCCGATCACGACGTCGCTGACACCCAGCGCGCGCGCGAATGCGCTGGCCGCGTCGACCAGCCAGCCCGCGCCGACGACCAACAAGGCCAGCCCGGCGAGGATCAGGCCGACTTGCATCATCAGTTGCGACGAGGGCTTGGCGCGGCGCGCCAGGTCATTCGCGAACTCCTGGCCGACTGGCTGCGGCCCGCGCTGCGCCTGCAGCACCAGGAACGCGGTGTACGCGACGATCAGTGTGAACAGCATCGTCGCATCGCCGCGGCCGATCACGCCATCGCGCGACATCAGCATCAGCAGCAGTGAGCCGCCCAGCATGATCGGCACTTCCTGGCGGATTACCTGCGAGCGCACCACCAGCGGCGCGACCATCGCGGAAAAACCCAGGATGACCAGCACATTGAAAATATTGCTGCCGACGACGTTGCCGACCGCGATGTCGTTGCGCCCGTCGAGTACCGCACCGGCCGACACCGCGATCTCGGGCGCGCTGGTGCCGAAGGCGACCACGGTCAGCCCGACCACCAGCGGCGACAGGCCAAACCCGAGCGCCAGGCGCGAGGCGCCGCGCACCAGGAGTTCCGCTCCGGCCAGCAGGCTGAGCAGGCCGAGGGCAAACAACAGGGCATCGATCATCGGGGACGCAATCCTTCGTCGTTGGACTGAACTGTGTCGTGTGACTCGGTCCAGTCTAACGGCATGCGCCCGCAATTACCTCCCGGTGAAGCGTGGCGGACGCTTTTCGAGGAAGTGTGCGACCCCTTCGCGGAAGTCTTCCGACGGGAAGCACTGGACCATCTGATCGTCGGCGATGGCCAGTGCGCTGTCGAAGTCTTGCAAGGCGGCGCCATAGACTTGCGCCTTCATCACCGCCATCGAACGCGGCGACACGGTGTCGGCCAACGCACGCGCGTAGGCGAGCGTCTCGGGCATCAGCGCTTCAGGCGCGAACGCGCGATTGACCAGGCCCAAACGCTGCGCCTCCTCGCCGTCGAACTTGCGCGCCGAGAACATCAGGTCGAGCGCATTCGCGTTGCCGATCAGCCTGGGCAGCAGCCACGACATGCCGTGCTCAGCAATCAGGCCGCGCTGCGAGAACGCGGTCGTGAACTTCGCCTGCGCGCTGGCAAAGCGCAGGTCACAGTACAGCGCGATGACCAGGCCCAGACCGGCGCAGGCGCCGTTGATCGCGGCGATTACCGGCTTGGGGCAGGCGATCAGGTAGCCAAAGCGCTGGTTGTACAAGGCTGCGATGTCGATGCCCGACGGATTGGGCATCGGCTCGACCTGTCCGCCGACCCCGGCTTCGCGGGCCCGGTCTTGCTGCGAGACGCTGCCCACGGCCTGCAGTAGCTCCATGTCGGCGCCAGCGCAAAAGCCGCGGCCGGCGCCGGTCAGAAGGATCACGCGCACCTGATCGTCAAGCGCCGCCCGGCGCACCGCATCACGCATCGCCTCGCCCATCGGCCGGGTCCAGGCGTTCAGCCTTTCAGGCCGATTCAGGGTGATCGTGGCGATCCGGTCCTGGACCTCATACAGCACATCCTGATCGGTCTGCGTCGTGTCCATGCTCATCGTGTTCTCCTGGTTTTGGAACCATCCGGGTCTGGACGGCGATGCGCTCAGACCTGGTGGATCCAGGGTCGTCGAGCGCGATCGGCTGCCTGGAAGGATTCGATCTTTGCCGCATGCCTCAGGGTCAGGCCGATCGGATCCAGTCCTTCAAGCAGCATCTGGCGACGCAGCGCTTCGACTTCGAAAGCAATCGTCTCGCCCCATGGGGTGCGAAGCTGGCAGGCTTGCAGGTCCACGCTCAGGGTTACCTGGCCCGGCGCGTCGGCAGGTGCTGCTGCCAGCCGCTCGAGCAGCGCATCAACGGTGCTCGCGGGCAGCCGGATTGGCAGCAGACCGTTCTGAAAGCAGTTGCCAAAGAAGATTTCACCGAAGCTCGGTGCGATCACGCAGCGGATGCCCAGGCCGGCGATCGCCCATACCGCCATCTCGCGCGAGCTGCCGCAGCCGAAGTTCTCACCGGCTACCAGGATGCGGGCGTCACGAAACGGCGCGCGGTTCAGCACGAATTCGGGATTGTCGGAGCCGTCGGCGCGAAAGCGCTCGACTTCGAAGGCCCAAAGTCCCATCTCTTCGCGCGGCGTGCGGGCGCAGCGTTCGATGCGGATGATCCGGTCGGTGTCGACGTTGGTCTGCGGGTAGGGCGCGGCGACCGCGGTCAGGAAGTCGAATTTGTCCATCTTGAGTCCGTGTTTCGTGAGTTCCAGCAAGGTCTTGCCAGCGTTACCGCGCTACAGCGCACGCGGATCGGCGATGCAGCCGGCAATCGCGCTGGCCGCGGCCATTGCCGGGCTGGCCAGGTGGGTGCGCGCCTGCGGTCCTTGCCGGCCGACGAAATTGCGGTTTGAGGTCGACACGCTGCGCTGGCCCGGCGCAAGCAGCTCGCCATTGGCACCGACGCACAACGAGCAGCCCGGTTCACGCCACTGGAATCCGGCCGCCAGAAACACCTCGTGCAGGCCCTCGGCCTCGGCTTCGCGCTTGATGCGCACCGAGCCGGGCACCACCCAGGCCTCGACATTGGCCGCCACCCGCCGGCCGCGCGCGACTTGCGCCGCGATGCGCAGATCCGACAGGCGCGAATTCGTGCAGGAACCGATGAATACCCGGTCGATCTTGGTGCCGGCGATCGTCTGCCCGGGGGTCAGGCCCATGTAGGCTTGGGCGGCGGCCCAGCCCTGAGCCCGCTCGCCGTCCGGCGCGTCGGCCGGATCTGGCACGCGCGCGTCGATCGGCACCACCTGCTCCGGGCTGGTACCCCAGGTGACCTGGGGCGCGAGCTGCGCGCAGTCGATCTGCACTTGCGCATCGAATTGCGCGCCGGGGTCCGAGGCCAGCGTGCGCCAGTGCGCGAGCGCCCGCTCCCACAAGGCGCCTTGCGGTGCGAAGCGCCTGTCCTTGAGCCACTCGAAGGTGGTGTCGTCGGGCGCGACCATGCCGACCTTGGCGCCGGCCTCAATCGACAAGTTGCAAAGCGTCATGCGCGCCTCCATGCCGAGCGCGCGCACTGCAGCGCCCGCGTATTCGATCGCAAAGCCGGTGGCGCCGGCTGCGCCGATCCGGCCGATCAGCGCAAGAATCATGTCCTTCGCGTAAACGCCTTGCGGTAGCGCGCCGTCGAACACCACCTGCATCACGCGCGGCTTGCGCTGCACGATGGTCTGGGTAGCGAGCACATGAATGATCTCGGTCGCGCCGATGCCAAAGGCCAGCGCCCCGAGCGCCCCATGGGTGCAGGTGTGACTGTCGCCGCAGACCACGGTTGCGCCGGGCAGTGAGAGTCCGAGCTCCGGGCCGATCACATGGACGATGCCCTGGCCCTCCTGGCCGACATCGAACAGGCGTACGCCGGCTTTGGCGGTTTCGTCGCGCAAGGAGTCGAGCAGCTCGTCCGCCCAGGCAGCGATCCCGCCGGTGCGACCGGGGCGGGTTTCGACCACATGGTCCGGAACCGCGAAGGTCAGTTCCGGGCTGTGCACTTTCAGTCCACGTGCCAGTACGCCGGCCAGCGCTTTGCCGCCGCCCAGGTCATGTTGCAGATGCCGATCGACATGCAGCAGATCCACTCCGGGGGCGAGCTCAGTGATCCGGTGTTCGCTCCAGACCTTGTCAAACAAAGTGCGAGCGCTCATTTAGCGCGTCTCCACGAAGCGGTTTTCGAATTCCCAGACATCCGGGAAGCCCACCAACTGGTGCAGCGCGGTCATGTACAGCGCATGAAAACCGAGCCGGTCGGCAATCTTCGCCGACAGCATCTCGTAGACCCCTGGCGCGACGACAAATTGTCCCGAGGCCAGGGTTTCGCGCAGGAGCGCCGGTTTGCTTGCTTGGGTCATCGTTTTACTCCGTCAGGGCTCCTGAATCGCCAGCCGCCTTGCCTTGCTTGTCCGAATGGGCTGGCCTCTGCGCCTCGGGACATTTTGGATGTCGGATGCAGGATCGCGCCGATCATAGCCGCTGGGTTCGCCTTCCCATGCACTGAGCCGGCGGCGTGAGTTTGCGGCTTGTCGCGGTTTGGAAATGCTGGCCGCACTGCTCCATTCGCAGACAATCGTAAGACTTCCTGTGCATAACATTTTGTTATTTACGGCGACCCCCTTGGCATTGGCCAGAGCGCGCGTTGCCCGTTACCTTGGGTGCCAGTCTTTCGACAGAAAAGACAGCGACACGCAAGGAGGACACATGAAACCGTTTTTGACGCTCGAGCCGTTGCACCATGTCAGCAAGGACGGCCGGTCGATCTTCACGCCCGCGCAAGCGACCACTTCGCTGACCCGGCTGCTCATCTCGCGGAATCGCGAGATCTCCAAAATAGAACAGGCGCGTTCCCGCCGACTACATTGGGAGGCGATGCAAGGCAGCCAGACCCGAGTGCTGCGAGACCCCAAGCGCCGGCGGGAAGAATAAACCTTCTCCTGCGCCGGCTGCAGGAGAAACCCGATGAGCAAATTCTTCGATGCGCTGGCCGGAACTCCCAATCAAAGCGCAAATCCCTATCTGACCGACTCGCTCGACGCGCCGCTCGCGGCGCAGTCGGCTGTTCCCGCCGATTCGACGGCGTCATCAGCATCCCCCGATGATCCAAGCCGCCGCGCTCTGCTGGCTGGCAGCGGCGCAGCCTCGGTGGCCGCGCTCGCCGGGCTTCCCGCCTGTGCCCCGCTGCTTGGCGGCGGCCCGCTGGTCGGTTTCGAGCCGATTGCTTCATCCGCAGAAGATGCCGTACGCGTGCCGCGCGGCTACGATGCCCGCGTGCTGGTCGCCTGGGGCGACCCGATCGGTGATGCGCGCGGTATGCCCGCGTTCCGGCCCGATGCGTCGAACAGCGCCGCGGAGCAGGAGCTGCAGTCCGGCACCCATCATGACGGCATGCATTTCTTTGCGCTGCCGGCCGGCTCGAGCAATTCAAGCCACGGCCTGCTGGTGATGAACCATGAGTATCCGGACAACGGCGCGCTGTTTCCGGACGGCACCGCGAACTGGTCGCTCGACAAGGTGCGCAAGTCGCAAGCGGCAGTCGGCTGTTCGGTGCAGGAGGTTCGGCTGCAGGATGGGCGCTGGCAATTGGTGCGACCGTCGCGGTTCGCTCGCCGCATTCATGCGAACACGCCGATGCAGATTGGCGGGCCGGCGGCGGGTCATCCGGGGATGCGTACAGCGCACAGCCCGTCCGGTCGTGAGAGCCTGGGCACATTCAACAACTGCGCGAACGGCTTCACCCCGTGGGGCACTTACCTGACCTGCGAGGAAAACTTCAGCTTTCATTTCAAGCCGGCCGCGGACGCCACGAAGTTCGAGGAACGCTACGAGTTGAGCCCGAAGGTGCGATTTTCGTTTCGCTGGGGCGAAGCCGATCCGCGCTTTGATGTGGCGCGCAGCCGCAACGAGCCGAACCACTTCGGCTGGGTAGTCGAGATCGACCCGCACGATCCGCAGTCGGTGCCGGTCAAGCGCACCGCGCTGGGCCGCTTCTCGCACGAGGGCGCCACGGTGGTCGAGTGTGCCGATGGTCGAGTCGCGGTGTATTCCGGCGATGACCGCGCGTTCGAGTACATCTACAAGTTCGTCAGCAGCCGGCCCTGGAACCGCCAAGATCGTGCGGCCAACCGCACGCTGCTCGATGAAGGCACGCTGTATGTGGGTCGGTTCAATGCAGATGGCAGCGGTGAATGGCTCGAACTGATCCATGGCCGCAATGGCCTGACAGCGGAAAACGGCTTTGATTCCCAAGCCGCCGTCGTGATGTTCGCGCGCGCGGCTGCCGATCAGGTCGGTGCCACGAAGATGGATCGGCCCGAGTGGATTGCCCGTCATCCGCTCAGCGGCGACATGTACTGCACGCTGACCAACAACACCGCGCGGGGCCGGCCCGGCCGCGAGGGGCCGAACGCCGCCAATCCACGGGCGCCGAATCCTTACGGCCACATCATCCGCTGGAGCGAGCAGGGCGATCATGCCGCGACCCGCTTTCGCTGGGAGATCTTCGCGCTGGCCGGTGATCCGAAGCACGAGAATGCAAAGGTGCGTGGCAACCTGCAGGGCGATCTGTATGCGTCGCCCGATGGGCTGGTCATCGACAAGCGCGGTGTGCTGTGGGTGCAGACCGACGTGTCGCCATCGGTGCTTCTGCGCAAGGACTACGCCATCTACGGCAACAACCAGCTGCTGGCGGTGGATCCGGTCAGCCGGCAGGCCCAGCGTTTTCTGACCGGTCCGCGCGGCTGCGAGGTGACCGGCACCTGCTTCACGCCCGACGGGCGCACGATGTTCGTCAATATCCAGCATCCAGGTGAGGTCGGCGCCGGCGGCACCGATCCGGGCAATCCGCGCAAGCTGTCGAACTGGCCGGACTTCGATCCGCGGGGTCGGCCGCGCTCGGCGACCGTGGTGGTGCGTCGAGGCGATGGGGGTGTGATCGGCAGTTGAGCCAGCGGCCGGTACAATCCGGCCTTTTCCCCCTGCCAGCGACACCGCCTTCGCGGTGATCGCCGCGCGCAACCGAAGACCCCGATCTTGAGCACCCCAGAATTTGGTCCGGAGGTCCGCCGCCGGCGCACCTTCGCCATCATCTCCCACCCGGACGCGGGCAAGACCACGCTGACCGAGAAGCTGCTGCTGTTCGGCGGCGCGATCCAACTCGCCGGCACCGTCAAGGCGCGCAAGAGCAGCCGGCACGCGACCTCCGACTGGATGGAAGTCGAAAAGCAGCGCGGCATCTCGGTGACCAGCTCGGTGATGCAGTTCGACTACGCCGGGCATGTGATCAATCTGCTCGACACGCCGGGCCACGAGGATTTCTCCGAGGACACCTACCGGGTGCTCACCGCGGTCGACGCGGCGGTGATGGTGATCGATGCGGCCAAGGGCGTCGAGGCGCAGACGATCAAGCTGCTCGAGGTCTGCCGGCTGCGCAACACGCCGATCATTACCTTCGTGAACAAGCTCGATCGCGAGGTACGCCCGCCGTTCGAGTTGCTCGAGGAAATCGAGCAGGTGCTGAAGATTGATTGCGCGCCGGTCACCTGGCCTCTGGGCATGGGCAAGCAGTTTCGTGGCGTGTTTCATCTGCACACCGACCGGCTGCTGCGCTTTACCGCCGGCGAGGAGCGGCGTAGCGACGCGGAGCTGATCGAGGGTCTGGACAACCTGCGACTCGATGAGCTCTACCCGATGGAAGTCGGCGAACTGCGCGATGGCGTTGAGCTGATTCGTGGCGCGAGCCATCCGTTCGAGCTCGACAGTTTTCTGGCGGGCATGCAGACGCCGGTGTTCTTCGGCTCGGGCATCAACAACTTCGGTGTGCAAGAAATCCTCGAGGCGCTGGTGCAGTGGGCGCCCCCCCCGCAGCCGCGCGATGCCGGCGCGCGAATGGTGCAGCCGACCGAGAAGGCGTTCACGGGCTTTGTGTTCAAGATCCAGGCCAACATGGACCCGAAGCATCGCGACCGGATCGCGTTCCTGCGGGTGTGCTCCGGAATGTATGAATCCGGCATGAAGGTGCGCCACCTGCGGCTGAACCGCGACATGAAGCTGGCCAATGCACTGACCTTCATGGCCAACGAGCGGGTGGCTAGCGAGCGTGCGTTCGCCGGCGACATCATCGGCATCCACAACCA
>JALRBB010000363.1 GCA_023257915.1 Quisquiliibacterium sp.
GAGGGAAGCCCCGCGCAGCGGGGCCGCAGCCTTCGCGCCCCACACAGCCCCAGCCCAACCCACGGCCGGCCCAAAGCACGATCCAACGCTACGCCCAGCGCACCCCGCGCCCGACCCGGTGCACAGCCTAGAACTCAGCCCCGCACCATTCGTAAACGCTCAGTGCCCGAACCCGTCCTCGACGATCACCTCGACCAGACTCGGACCCTGCCGTCCGGCTGCCTCGCGCAGCGCCGGCACGATGTCGGCCGGATCGGTCACGCAGCGTGCCGGTACGCCCATCGAGCGCGCCAGTCCGGTGTAGTCGATCGCCGGGTCGCGCATGTCCATGCCGATGAACTTGTCGGTCGCGCGCATTGATACCAGGCGCTCCTTCAGGATCCGATAGCTGCGGTTGTTCGGGATCAAATAGGTGATCGGCAGCTTCAAGTGCGCGGCGGTCCACAGCGCCTGGATGCCGTACATCGCGCTGCCGTCGCCAATCACCGCGGTGACCCGACGGCCGGGTAGCGCGAGGCTGACACCGATCGCGCCGGGCATCCCGAAGCCAAGTCCGCCGCTGGACAGCCCATAGAAGCTCTGCCGGTCCGCCAGGCGCAGGAACCCGGGTAGGGAATTCGACGAGGTCAGCGCCTCTTCGACGACAACGCCGTCGCGCGGCATCTCGTCGCTGATGCGCATCATCAGCAGCCGCGGGTCGATTGGTGCGCGCGATGCATTGGCCAGAGCCGCTGCGCTTGCCTTGTCGCGCTGCGCGGCCCAGTTGCGCGGTGCGAGCTGCGCGAGCCGCTCGATCGCCTGTCCGGCCGATTGCGCGCTGCGGCGCGCACGCAGCACCGGTAGCAACGCGTCCAGTGTCTCTCGTACCTGGGCCTGTACCGCCAGGTCGGTGCGGTAGTTCTTGCCCAGTTCCCCGGAGCGTTCGCTGATGTGCAGCACCGGCAGGTTGTCGGGAAGCGGGTCGACCGGGCTGTACACCGACATGCGAAGCAGATCTGCGCCCAGGCAGATCAGCAGGTCGTAGGGCGCCAGCGTCTCGCGCACCTGCTTTTGCGAGCGGGTCAGCGATCCCATGAACGCCGGGTGTTCGGTGGGAAACTGGGCGCTGTACGGGATCGATGATGCGTAGACCGCGGCGCCCAGCAGTTCGGCCAGCTCGCTGGCCTGCGCAAACGCATCGCGGGTTGCGAGTTCCTGGCCGGCGATGATCACCGGCGCGCGGGCAGCGAGCAGCATGTCGGCGATCTGGCCGATCGTCGCGTCCGACGGGCGTGAATCGGCCATCACCCGCACCGGTTTACCCAGGACAAGCTTCGCCTGCGCATCCAGGACGTCGCCCGG
>JALRBB010000414.1 GCA_023257915.1 Quisquiliibacterium sp.
GAGCCGACGAAGCCGAGAGCCCGGATGCCCGCCGCGCTGGCGGCCTGCACGACCAGCATGCTGGCGACCATCAACGCTTCCGGATCGGTGGTGCAGCCGGCGGCGAGCGCGTAATCCTCGGGGCCCAGCGTCATCGCGACCACACGCGGGCATGCGCGGGCGATTTCGGCCAAGCGCGGCAACGCAGCCGGGCTTTCGATCAGCAGCGTGAAGCCGATCTGTCCGACCGGCAAACCGGCGCGGGTTTCCAGTTCGGTGACCAACTCGTCGAGCGCGCGGACATGCCCGGCATCCTCGACCTTGGGCAGCGTGAGCGCCCGAACGCCAGGACGCACCGCGACCCGCAGGTCCTCGATCGCGTCCAGCCAGGGCCGGTTGATGCGCACCGTGACGTCGACCCCATGCGCGGTCAGCTGTGCGACTGCGGCTGGCAGCCGTTCACGGGCTTCGTGCTTGGCGTCGAGCGCGATGCTGTCTTCCAGGTCAAGCTGGATTGCATCGGCACCGCGCTGGTGCGCCTTGGCCAGGAACCGGTCGCTGGTGACCGGTACGAACAGGATTGATCGCCACATGGGCAGGGCAGGACGTTCGGTTTGCATCGTTTGCATCAAGGTGTTGGTGAGAGTCAGGTAGAACTGCGATCGCAGCGCGCGGCACCCGCGGCCAGCATCGCGTCGATCTGCTCGTGCGTGTAGCCGGCTTGCGAGAGCAGTTCGCGGGTGTGTTCCCCGAGTCGTGGCGCTGGCGTGCGAATTGTCGCCGGGGTGCCTGCGAAACGCAGTGGCGGAGCAGGCACCGGGATTGATCCGAGTTCGTCGTCGGGTTGTTCGACGAGGATCCCGCGTTCGACGATGTACGGATGCTGCTGCAGATCGGCTGCGTCATGCACCGGTCCGGCCGTGATGTCCATCTCGTCGAAGAACGCGAGGTTGTCTGCCAGCGAGCGTCGTCCGATGAACTCGCCGATCGCTGCGTCCAGTTCGTCAATATTCTCGATCCGCGCTGCGTGACTGGCAAAGCGCGGATCGCCGACCATGTCGGCACGACCCATCGCCTCGAACAGGCGCTGTACGGTGCTTTCCATCCCGGCCGACAGCGCAATGAACTGCTTGTCGCTGGTCTCGTAGACGTTGCGCGGTGCGTGGGTTGGCGAGCGGCTACCCCGACGCGGCACGGTCTTGCCAGTCAGCCGGTGCTCAAGGGCCAGCGGGCCGAGCAACTCATGCACCGGATCGAACAGCGACAGGTCGATGACCTGTCCGCCGCCGCCGCGATCCACATGGCGCAGTGCATTGAGCACCGCGATCGCGCCGTACAGCCCGGCCATGTCATCAGCCAGCGCGAACGGCGGAAGCACCGGCGGGCGGTCCGGATAACCGTTCATGGCGGCAAAACCGCACATCGCCTCGACCAGCGAGCCGAAACCCGGCCGATGCGCATAGGGACCGGTTTGCCCCCAGCCCGAGATCCGCAGCAGCACCAGCGACGGATTCAGCTGATGCAACACCTCGGGCCCCAGGCCCATCTTCTCGAGCGTGCCGGGACGAAAGTTCTCCACCATCACCTGTGCGCTGGGGATCAGTCGACGCAGCGCCTGCATGCCCTCAGGCTTGCGCAGATCGAGCGCCAGTGAGCGCTTGTTGCGCGAGTAGACCTTCCACCAGGTCGACACACCCTCGCAGCGCCAGTTGCGCAGGTCATCGCCATGGGCGCTTGGTTCGACCTTGATGACATCGGCACCCAGGTCGGCGAGCACATGGGTCGCAATGTTGCCGGCGACCAATCTGGACAGGTCGAGCACCCGGATGTCGGACATCGGGGAGATTCCGGCCACAGGGGAGGTATGCGTTGGTTCGGACATCATCAGATGAGAAACGATCGGAGCAGTGGATCGGATGCGCACGGCTGGCACCGTCGGTACGGCAGCCCGCGCGCCGCTTGCCGGCATGTGGCCCGCCGGAGGGCGGCGAGCACCGGAGATGATCCGCTAGCCGGCCTCGCTGCGTCCGATCACCGAGGCGGTGGAAATCAGCTCCTCGAGCAGCGCGAGCGCGACCTTTCCGGAGATCGCATATGGATCGAGCAGCGGCTTTTCGGAGTACTTCAGCAGCAGCGACGGGTTGACCTTGCCCAGGTTCACCCGACCCATCGTCCAGCCGGCGAAGCGCCGTTCTGCGATCTCGGCGTAGTCGAGCAGTTGTACCTCGCGATGGCGCGGGTCGCGCACGATCTCGGCGTACAGCCGGTTGACCTCGTCGCGGCCACCCTCGAGCACCTGCATGAACAGCTCTCCGCTGTAGCAAAGGACTCCGGTGATGCCTCGGTCGGGGTTAACGTCGCGCGAGCGAACGACGATCGCGTCGATATCGGATTTGGCGAGCGTTGTTTCGGCACGCGATGCGTAGAGAAGGCGCACGAGCATGGGTTGGCCTCAGGCGTTCTTGTCGGGAATCAGTGCGAGAAACTCGCGCCGCAGGTTCGGGTCTTTCAGGAAGGAGCCGCGCATCACGCTGTTGAGCATCTTCGACTCGGTGTCCTTGACGCCGCGCCAGTGCATGCAGAAGTGATCCGCTTCCATCACGATCGCCAGCCCGTCGGGCTGGATCATCTCGTGCAGCAGGTCGGCGACCTGGGTGACCGCCTCTTCCTGAATCTGCGGCCGACTCATGATCCAGTCAGTCAGACGCACGTATTTGGACAATCCGATCAGGTTCGAATGGCTGTTCGGCATCACCCCGATCCAGACCCGGCCGATGATCGGACAAAGATGATGCGAGCAGGCGCTGTGCACCCGGATCGGACCGATGATCATCAGCTCATTCAGGTGTTCGACATTGGGGAACTCGGTTGTCGTCGGACGCTGCACATAACGACCGCGAAATACCTCGGTCAGATACATCTTGGCAACACGCCGGGCGGTGTCCTGGGTGTTGTGATCGCTGTCGGTATCGATGACGAGGCTCTCCAGCACGCCACGCATCTTGTGCTCGACCTCTTCGATCAGCGCGTCGAGTTCGCCTGGTTCGATGAACGCTGAAATATTGTCATTGGCATGAAAACGCTTGCGAGCTGCCTGGATGCGTTCGCGAATGCGCACCGAAACCGGCACGCCGAGATCATCGGAGTCAGGTCCGCTGGAGGGTTTATCGGCGTCGGCGGCAGGGTCTGTCATCTTCTTCGCGAATCCGGTGGTGTGAGCTGCGTTGGCGTTGCACCGAGGACGGCACGTTTGGGGGGCAGACTACCGCATCTGGCGCGGTGGCGCGAATTCGCACATCGTGATAGACATTTCGCCGTAAACCGCGTAAAGTGCGTGTTGCAGTCGATTCAAGCAGTGTATCTAGCGGTTCCCCCGCGCTGCCTCACGCAGTCGCGTCTCGGTCGTTCCCCAGCTACGTTTCTTGTCCGCTTGCCCGCCGCGGGTGGCTTCCCGCGAACTCATGATCTTCAAGGAAACTAGTATATGAGCGACATCAAGACCGGCATCGTCAAATGGTTCAACGAAACCAAGGGATTCGGCTTTATTACCCCGGACGGTGGCGGCGAGGATCTCTTCGCGCACTTCTCCGAAATCCAGGGCAACGGCTTTCGCACGCTGGCCGAAGCGCAACGCGTTCAGTTCGAAGTGCGCCGTGGCCCGAAGGGCCTTCAGGCGGCCGCGATCCGTCCGCTCTGATCCTGCGTCACGCCCGGCCTTCGGGCCGGACAAAAATCCCCGCCGACCCCGGCGGGGTTTTTTTTATGTGCGCCAGACTATTCAAGCTGCCGTGAAGCCAGACGAGTCCGCTGCACTGCCGGCGACCCGGATGCCGCTTGCGCCGGTTGCGCTGGTGCTTGCCGTCGGCATCTGTGCGGCGATCAACATTGGCAAGGTACCCGCAGCGCTGCCAGCGCTGCAGCAGGCGTTTCAGATGACGCTGGTGCAGGCAAGCTTCCTGGTATCGCTGTTCCAGGTGGCCGGCATGGTGTTTGGGCTCTTTGGTGGCGTATTGGCCGACCGGCTTGGGGCGCGCAATGTGATGGTCACCGGCTTGGCGCTTCTGAGTGGTGCCTGCGTGCTCGGGGCAAGCAGTAGCTCGGCAAGTGTGTTGCTGTTCAGCCGGGCAATGGAAAGCGCGGGGTTCCTGCTCAGTGTATTGCCAGGGCCCGCAATGCTGCGCAGGCTGGTGGGTTTGTCCCGGTTTCCGGTTGCGCTTGGCTGGTGGGGAACCTACATGCCGACCGGTACCACGATCGGGTTGGTGTTGACACCCTGGCTGCTGCACGTAGCCGGCTGGCAGGCGGCCTGGTGGTTCTGCGCCGCGGTTGCAGTGGTCACGATGTGGCTTGTGCTGCGGATCTTGCCTGCCGATCCGGTGCAGGGCGCAACATCGGTTCGCGCGGTGGCGCTTGCGCGCGACACGATTTTGGTGCCCGGTCCGTGGATGCTGGCCGCCTGTTTCGGCCTCTACGCCGGACAGTTCATTTCAGTGTTCGGATTTTTGCCGACGGTTTACCAGGAGGCCGGGATCGGGCCTGCGCTGGCCGGGTTTCTGACCGCACTCGGGGTGCTGCTCAACGTGGTTGGCAATATCGCGTCAGGCCTGCTGATGCAGCGCGGCGCATCACGGACCTGGGTGCTGGGTGCTGCGTCCGCATTCATGGTGCCATGTGCGCTGCTGGCGTTTTCGGGCGAGCTGCCGTTCGCGCTTCGTTACGGCGCGGTCCTGTCGCTGTCGATCGTCGGCGGGCTGATTCCCGGGACCCTGTTCACGACCGTCGCAAGGTTCGCACCCTATCCCGGCGCGGTATCCACGACCACCGGCCTGATGCAGCAGGGCTCGATGTTCGGCCAGTTCTTCGCGCCCCCGCTGGTCGCACTGGTTGCCACCTCAGGGGGCGGCTGGCAGTCAGGCAGTTGGGTGATCGCAACGATGGCGACGATCAATGTGGGTGTCGCGGTACTGGTCGGACGTCACGACCGGCAGCTTGCCGCCTCGCGCGCCTGATCGGTCGGCCGGCCTGAAGGCCGCGACGCTGACTCAGCCGAGAAGATCGCGGGCGCGCTGCCGGGCGTTGGCATCCGGGGTCGCCGCTTCGCTGCCCCGCAGGCGACTGCGGCGCTGCACGACAATCCAGGCGATGATTCCTGTCAGCAGCAGTGCAAACGGCCCGAACCACAGCAGCAGCGTGGATCCCTTGACCGGCGGCCGATACAGCACGAAATCACCGTAGCGCTCGACCAGGTAATCCTTGATCTGCGCATCGTCCATGCCCCGGCTCATCAGGGTTTCGACCTGTCGGCGCAGGTCGATCGCGAGTCCGGCGTCCGAGTCGGCCAGGGTCTGGTTCTGGCAGACCAGGCAGCGTAGCTCCTCGGCCAGTTTCCTGAACCGCTGAAGGTTCTCGGGCGACATCTCGGCCGGGGCCGGCGAGGCATTGGCGCCGGACTGCGCAAGCGAGGAGGCGGGCAGCGCGATGCCCAGAAATAGCGCGAGCAGCACTGAGGGCAGCAGCGACTCGCGCATCCGTACGAACAGGCGGCGGGCGGGCGACTCGCGTAGCGACATCGATGGCTTGCGATTCATCTCATTGGGCCTTCAGGCGGGTCAGCAGCGGCACCAACTGGCGCTCGATCGCGTCGGCGGTCAGCGGGCCGATGTGCTTGTGCCGCACGATGCCAGCCTTATCGATGACGAAGGTTTCCGGCGCGCCGTAGACGCCCCAGTCGATCGCTGCAAGGCCTTTCTGGTCGGAGACATTGATCGCGTACGGATTGCCCAGCCTTGCCAGCCATGCCTGCGAGGCGGTCGGATCGTCCTTCCAGGCCAAGCCAACGATCGGTGCCAGCTTGCGAGCTGCCAGATCATTGAGCAGCGGATGCTCGACGCGACATCCGGCGCACCAGGAGCCCCAGACGTTGAGCAGCCAGACCTGGCCTTTCATCTGGGCGGTCGACCAGTTCACCGCCGGATCGCTCAGCATGGGCAGCGTGACCTGGGGAGCGGGCTTGTCGAGCAGCGGTGAAGGGATCTCGCGCGGGTTGCGGTCCAGTCCGAGAAGCAGGAACCAGGCGACGCCGATGAACAGGGCCAGTGGCAGCAGGAATTTCAGCGCGCGCATCGGTGCAAGGGGCCGGAGGGTGGACAGGAAGGATAGGCGGGGCGAACGCGTGTTCAGCCCGCCGCCTGGTGGGCCGTGGAATCGCGCCTGGCCGCCGCGGAAGCCGCGCGGCGGTAGCGCTTGTCGCCCACCGCGAGGAGACCGCCAGCTGCCATCAGGCAGCAGCCAAGCCAGATCCAGTTGACGAAGGGCTTGACCTGCGCCCGGATCGCCCAGGTGTCGCGACCGACCGGCTCACCCATCGACAGATAGACGTCGCGCAGCAGGCTGCGGTCGATCGAGGCCTCGGTCATCGGTTGTCCGCTGGCGCGATACAGGCGTTTTTCTGGTCGCAGGGTTGCGACATGCGAGTCGCCGCGAGTGATCGTGAAGATGCCGCGGGTAGCGGCGTAGTTCGGTCCCTTGATCTCGCGCAGCGCGTCAAAGCGCACCGTGTAGCCGCCCACCTCGATGCTCTGGCCGACGCGAATCGCGCCGTCATGCTCGAGCTCGTAGCTCTTGACCAGCGTGACGCCGACAACGAATACCGCAACACCGACATGCGCCATGTGCATGCCCCAGGTGGAGGCAGTCAGCAGACTGGCGCGGCGCAGTCTGATGTGACCGTC